>JBKJYP010000361.1:0-6492 GCA_046715695.1 Actinomycetota bacterium
ACTGGAGGAAAGGCGCCCCCCTCGTTTCGGCGAGGAGGATCGCAAGCTCTCGTACGGGAGCTATCTGAGACTTCCCGAGCTTCTCTCTCTGCAGGTCACCGAGTCTGATCCTCCCGCGCACGACGAGCTCCTCTTCATCACCGTCCATCAGGTCTATGAGCTCTGGTTCAAACAGGTGCTCTTCGAGCTCGATGCCGCGCGCGACCACATGTTCGCCTCGGACATAAGGCGGGCCCGTCACTACCTCCGCCGGGTGCACGCCATCGAGCAGGTGGGCATCGACCAGATCCCCGTGCTCGAGACGATGTCGCCCCAGGACTTCCTCGAGTTCCGAACCCATCTCGCCCCCGCGAGTGGTTTCCAGTCCGTCCAATTCCGCGAGATCGAGATCCTCTCCGGTCGTGATCCCGGTCCCATATTGGAGCGGATCGTCACAACAGATGAAGAGGCTGCCCGGCTGAAGAGACGCCAGTCCGAGCCGACCTTGTGGGACGCGTTCTGCAAGCTCCTCGAAGAAGCGGGGCTCCCGATGCCGAAAGACGACCCCGGCGTTCGGCAACAGAGCCTTGTGAGCATGGCCCGCGAGCGCGATCGCTGGGGCGACCACTTCGATCTCTCCGAGGACCTCCTCGATCACGACATGCTCTTCGTGATGTGGCGCAACCGTCACGTGCTGATGGTCGAGCGGCAGATCGGGAGCAAGACGGGGACCGGGGGCTCAACGGGAGCGCCCTACCTTCGCAGCACCCTCGAGACCCGCTTCTTCCCCGAGCTATGGGATCTGCGCAGCTACCTCTAAGTAAGTAGTTCCTACGAATCGCGAAGAATTCTGAGCTCAACCTCTTGCACCGCGATCCGCGCCGGGATTAAGATGTCCAGGTACCTCGTAGAGGTGAGTAGGCCTCGGCCGAAAGCCACTGCGGGGTACATATTTTTGCCCTCTTCACTTCGGCCTCCGCCTCGGCGGAGGCCTTCGTTATTCGGACCCGCCGCTCGGCGGGTCCGCCGGCACTGCCCCTACGCGATCCTCGAGAGGATCGCTCTTTCTTTCAGGTGCTTCCCTGGAGGATCGCTCTTCTGTTCGGAGGTTCTTCGGCGGTCGTGTGGAAACTCTGGCTCATGAAAAAGATCTCTCTTGCGCTCAGCTTGGCTCTCGTCGCTGCCGTTCTCGGCTCTTTCCCGGCTTCGGCTCGGGACCCCTTCGCCGAAGCTAAGAAGGCCTTGAAGGATGTGCCATGCAATGCCCCCTCGGTAACCGAGACCGAGACCAGCAAGAACCTCAAGGTCCTGAGCAAGCTGCCGTGGCCGGCGGTCGACATGTCGGGTGGCGAGATCGATATCCAGGGCAACGTTTTGATCTCCTTCTATAGAGAGAGCCTCGGATACGGCCTTCTCGTGTTCGACATCTCCGATCCGACCGAGCCCATCCTCGCGAGCAAGATCGAGACCGGTCCGAACACGCCCTACGACGCGAAGCTGACATCGGACGGGAAGACTGCGATAGTCGGTATCGGCGGGGTATTCGCGGCCTCTAACGCCCTCGGCCTCGCCGGGGTCGTCGCCGTCGATGTGAGCGATCCATACAAGCCGAAGATCACCGATGAGTGGATCTCTACGCGGCCCGGCCCATTACAGAACGGGCACATGGTCTTCACGGAGAAGATCGGTGGCGAGCACTGGGTCTGGATCGCGCCGAACGAAGGATCGGGTGCTTGGTCGCTACGCCTCGAGGGACCCGCCAGCAAGCGGAAGTTCGTCTACGTCGGGCAAACCTTCCCGGTCGAAGGTGGTCCGCTGGGCCCCCACGACATCTTCGTTCAGAAGGACAAGCTCCTGAAGAAGTGGGTCCTGTACGCGGCCGACGGATACCACGGCTGGCTCGCATTCGACGTGAGCGATCCCGCCGCACCCGTACCGCTCGGAGGGTTCACGCATCCGTCAACGGGATACACGCACTCGATCCAGGCCGCCATCGTCGACGGACGCCGCATCGTCGTTACGACAGAAGAGGTCGGCGTCAACCTCATGAAGGTCTACGACGCGACGGACCTGCTGCTCCCGACACCGATCGGCTATTGGTATTCGGAGAGTGGTTCGCCGGCTGCGTCGCAGCACAACTTCCAGATCGTGGGCCACAACATGTACGAGGCGCATTACTCCGAGGGCATGTACGCGTTCGACCTCCGGGACCTCGCCGAGCGAACGGCGGCCGACTTCGGGCCGATCACGCCCGTGGGCCACCTCGTCGACCCCGACGCCGTCTTCTGGGACGTGGTCGTCGGGAAGGGCCTGCTCTACCTCACCGACTACACGACGGGAGGGGGCCTCCAGGTCGCCGGGTTCGGCTGCATGACCCCAGGAGACCCGAGGCTCACCAGCACCGGATAACCGAAAAGGGGCGAAAAATCACAAAACTAGCTTAGGTACGGGAGTGTTACCTAAGACTGGCTGGGAAGACCTGCCAGGAAGTCGTGGATGACGTCGTTAACGGCGTCCATCTCCTCGACCACGAAGGCGTGGCCGGTGTCGAAGCTCTCGAAGCGGGCCCCCGGGATGGCTCCGGCGATCTCCTCCGAGGCGAAGTAAGGAACCATCATGTCCATCTTGGCGCCGAGGACGAGCGTCGGGCAGGTGATGGTGCCGAGCTGATCCAGAGCGTCGTGCTTGCTGATGGCCTCGATCTGGGCCAAAAGAGCCGCGTCGCTGGCGATCCCTTGTCCCCCAGGCGCTTCAAGGAAGGATCGGACCAAACGATCCACGGCCTCTGCCCCTATCTCGAAGAAGCGTGGGGTGAACAGACGAACGAGTGTGGCGTCGATCAAGCCGTCGGGACCACTGGCTTGCACGATGCGCTCCGCCAGCACTTCTTGGCGACGCATGAATTCGATGGGCCGAGCGAAGGTGGCCGCGAAGATCGCAGCGCTGGCGCGGCCCGGATTGTCGAGCACGGCCCTCTGCGCGATCGCCCCACCCATCGAGATGCCGAAGATGACGGCGGTGTCGATCTCGAGGTGGTCCAGCAGACGTATCGCGTCTTGAGCCATCTCGTCGATCGTCGATGCGGGTTCCCGGCTAGAGCGGCCGGTGCCTCGGTTGTCGAAGGTGATGAAACTGTGGGTCTGGATGACGGCCGGGATCTGACTCGACCAGAACCTCCCGTCGACGCCGAACCCCATGATGCCGAGCACGGGCGGCCCCTCGCCCCACACCTTGTAGTGCAGGGTGACGTCACCTAGTTCCGCGAGAGGCATCGGCGAATGCTATATGCGCGCGAGGCGTACGCTTATCGGATGCGAAGGCTCATCCTCGTCTTCTCGATCCTCGCCACGTTCGTCTTAGCGCCGGCCGCGGCCGCCCAGCAGCGAGACCCCTTCGACCCGGTGATCGATCCCAACCCGGGAGCAGGTGTTCCCCAAGGCTCGCCTGAAGAGGCGCCGGTGTTCCTGCCGGTCCCCGACCCCGACGAACCTCTCCCCGAGACCGGCGACGCCGGCACGTCTTCCTACCTGGGCAGCGCGTACCTGCTGATCACGATCGGAGCGATGGTCGTGATGCTCGGCAAGATCAACTCCGCGCCAACCAGGAGGTGACCGGGGCCCCGAAAATCCAGGGCCCGAATATCCAGGTCCCCGAAGACAAGTTCGTCTATTTTTCTGTCCATGCAACAGTGCTCGAAGCCCCGCTGCAACTGCCCCGGCACAGTTGTTCTCGCCTACGATTACTCCGAGCGCAAGGTGAGCCTCGAGTCCCGCGACTCGGCCCCCCTCTCCCCGCACCTGTACGTGATGTGCACGGATTGCGCCGACAGGCTCACGCCGCCTCGGGGATGGGAGCTGACCGACCGGCGGATCCCGGCCTCGCTCGCCGGCTAAGGGAACTCCTCTGAGCGGTCCTGCGGACCGACGGATCTTCGCCGAGCTCAGGAAGCTCGACCGTCACGGCCTGAGGCGCGTCATGATCTTCGTTCGAGGGCTGCTCCTTGCGAGCGGCGACGATTTCGGCCTGGAGGAGGGCGACCCCGGCGACGGCACCAGCGGGGTCACCTACCGGCTCGAGTCCGTTAGGTGCGGCAAAGCCGGTTGCACGAGATGCCCCCACGGCCCCTATTGGTACGCCTATTACCGGGAAGGTGGGCGCCTGAGATCGAGATACATCGGTCCGGAGCTGCCCGAGGCGAGCGGCAGCCCAGAATGACTAGTCATTCTGGGTAAGACAAAACCACCCTTTCGGGGCATGTCGGTCTAGACACCGCGCTGCCACAGTGGCCTGAAGAGGAACGAGATGGTCGGTGGCGAACGGGAGGCGAGAGATGAGCTGTCCGAATTGCAGGGGAGAGAACACGACCGAGATCATCATCCATCTGAAGGATGAGGAGACGGTCCAGTTCTACTCATGTCGCAAGTGCGAAGCCAAGTGGTGGGAGCGTGAAGGCGACGCTATCGACCTTGCCGAGGTACTCCAGATGGCGTCCAACAAGAGGGACTGATCGGAAGTAGGACCCTCAACCGAGGCCCGAGCGTTCAGTTGCGAGCGCTCGGGCGTTTTTCATTCCTGGACGCAAAGTGCGGACGCTCGGGGCCAGTCCGTCCGGCAACAGGTGCCAGTTGAGGGGGTCGTGCCGGAACGTGCCCCGGGGCAGAGATCGCTCTCAACCGCAGGGCGCCGTGTTCGGTCAAGGCACGCCGAGCGCCCGCAGGAAAGATTATGGATTGCTTTGCTTCGCGGCGCCACCCGGACCCAGGATGAGGCCCGGCCCCCCATGAAGCTCCACCGAGAGCGAGCCGAGCCTCCGGCGCACGTTCATCGATCCCCGGCGCTCGAATCCGGCTTTCTGAACCGACCTCGTCGATGCCGGGTTGTCGGCCTCCACCATCACCCAGAGCGTTTCGGCGAACCCCGCTATCTGCTCCGCGATCCCCTTCAGAGCGAAGGGATAGACGCCTCGGCCCCTGACCTCGGGCCGGGTGAACGACTCGTACACATAAGCGTCGCCGGGCGGCGGTGAGACGTAGGCGCGCAGCTCGCGGGTCCATGCACGGTAGGTCGTCAGCCAGGATGAGTGAACGATCAGGCCCTGGTCCTCGACCAGGAAGCACGAGGTCACCTCGCTCAGCCGGGAGATGAATGTCTTGGCGCTGTCGGTGCCGATATCCCGGGCGTAGACCTCGGCATCCTTCGGCCCGGCCTTCCGCAACTGCCAGGGGCCCTCGGGTGGTTCACCTTCGGTGGGACGAGACCACACGATCAGTTCGTCCTCCGACCACACCGTTTCGACGGTCCGTCGTCCCAGGAGAGACAGGGTCTCGCCCGGCCCCCGGGCTCTCGTCCGGTTGAGAGCCTTGATGACAGACGCGGCGACAGAGGGCCGCTCTGACATGAGGGTGGGGGCTAGCCGCCCCGGTGGGAGCGGCTCTTCCGCTCGACTTCGGTCAGCCCGCCCCAGATCCCGTAGGGCTCCTTCATAGCGATGGCGAACTCAAGGCACTCCGCCCTGACCGAACAGACAGCGCAGATCTCCTTGGCCTTCTCCTCCCGGACCCGTTTCTCAGCCGGGGTTTCGGTGTCGTCGACCCCGAAGAAGAGCACGGCGGGGTAGGGGCGGCAGGCCGCCCGATCCCGCCATTCGGCGTCGGGGAGGACGAAAGGATCACTCATCACCCAAGATGGTCACAGCCGGAACTCAACTCGTCAACGTCTTCGGGCGTGTGAGGGCCTTAAACTCCCGCCTCATGGGGGGCTTCGAGGGGCTGAACAGGATCTTCAAGGCCTACGACATCCGTGGCATCTATCCCTCGGACATCGACGAGGAGGCCGTTCGGCTGATCGGGAACGCCTTCGCCCGCTACTGCGCGGCGCTGGGCTATGGCTATCCGGGCTCCATCCTCGTCGGGAGGGATATGCGGACTTCCTCACCTTCGTTGGCGGCCTCCTTCATCGAGGGGGTGACGGGCTTCGGGACCGACGTGGTCGACGTTGGCGAGGTGTCCACCGACGCCCTCTACTACGCCTCAGGGGTGTTCGAGATGCCCGGAGCGATGTTCACCGCCTCACACAACCCCGCCGCCTACAACGGCATCAAGCTCTGCGGCCCCCGGGCGGCGCCCATCGGCGAGGACAGCGGATTGAGCAACGTCCGCGGGTTAGCGGAGCGGTTCTCGCCCGGCGAAGGTGAACAAGGCAGGGTCACCAAGCGCGACGTCCTGAACGACTATGCCGAGCACTGCCGGAGCCTCGTGAACACGGGGTCGTTCCGTCCGCTGAGGGTCGCGATCGACGCCGGCAACGGCATGGCCGGGAAGACTGTTCCCGAGGTGTTCGGGCCGCTCCCGGTTGAGATCTTCCCGCTCTACTTCGAGCTCGACGGGACGTTCCCGAATCATCCCGCCGACCCGATCAACCCCGACAACCTCGTCGATCTGCAGAAAGCCGTGCTCGCTAACGGCTGTGACCTCGGTCTCGCTTATGACGGCGATGCCGACCGCGTCTTCCTCG
>JBKJYP010000362.1:0-18201 GCA_046715695.1 Actinomycetota bacterium
GTCGAGACCACGGAAGGCCACAGAGAGCTGATCTGTGACCCACTCAATCCCCACAGGACCGGTGGCCCGTTCGGTGACAAGTCCGTGGTCGAGCTACCCACCTATCGCGCTCCCGATTGGCTGAACGAGAACCCGGATCAGGGCCAGATCGAACCTCTCTCCCTCAAGAGCAAGATCCTCAACCGCGAGCTGTACGTCGAGATCTGGTCGGCACACGGCACGAGCATGGAGGAGTCGTTGCCGCTACTCGTGGTCCATGACGGGCCGGAGTACGCCCGCTACTCGAACCTGACCCGATACCTGGATCATCTGATCGCCACCGAAGCCGTGGTGCCTTTCCGCGCCGCTCTCATCTCGCCGGTGGACCGCAACGAGACCTATTCGGCCTCGGCCGCCTACGAGCGGGCACTGACCCACGACATCCTTCCCGGCCTGGGCCGGATCGGACCGATACCCCACGGCCGGCTGGCCAGGGTGGGTATGGGGGCGAGCCTGGGGGCCCTGTCGATGCTGCATGCGCATCGCCGCTCCCCGGCCAACTTCGGCGGGCTCTTCCTTCAATCGGGCAGCTATTTCCGTCTCCGTTACGACAAGCAGGAGTCCTCCTTCCCACGGTTCCGAAGGATCTCCCGGTTCATCGGCGGGGTTCTCTCGGCCGAGAACTGGGCACATAGCGTTCCGGTGACGATCACCTCAGGAAAGGCAGAAGAGAACCTGGCCAACAACCGGGCCGTGTTCGACGCCCTCCGGGCACAGGGCTACGACGTCTCGTGGGGAGAGGTCCGCGACGCCCACAACTGGATCTCCTGGCGGGACTCATTCGATCCCCACCTAGGTCTGTTGCTGGCGAAGTTGTGGAACCCAGGTTCGGGGACTTCCTCATGAGGCGTGACCACGTGAAGCTCTACTCGCCGGCCATCGGCGCAGATGGCGACCTCATCGCTTACGGCCACCATGGCCGCCCACTACTGGTGTTCCCATCCGAACAGGGATATGCATTCGACTTCGAAGACCGCGGCATGATCGGCTCGATCTCGGAGCTGATCGATGCCGGCCGGCTGAAGGTCTATTGCGTGTCGAGCTTCGACTCCGCCAGTTGGCGATCCGGTACCTCCCTCGAAGAGGGGGCGCGGCGTCATGAGCTCTACGAGGATTGGATCGTGAACCAGGTCGCGCCCTGGATACACGGCGACTGCGGAGGATTCCAGGACATCGCCGTCAACGGCTGCAGCTTCGGGGCGTATCACGCCGCCAACTTCGCCCTCAAGAGAGCGGACCTCTTTCCGCTCGCCCTCTGTCAGAGCGGGGTGTACGACGTCTCGGTGGCGGGAGACGGCGAACGAGGTGAGGCCGTCTACTTCAACAACCCGATGGATTACGTCCAGCATCTTCACGGCGAGCATCTCGACTGGCTGCGGTCACGCGTGAACCTCTTGCTGGTGAGCGGCCAGGGCCAATGGGAGGACACGACGGGAGCGCTCGAATCGACCAAGAGCTTCGGCGCTCTCCTCAACTCCAAGGGCCTCAGATGCGAGGTCGACCTGTGGGGTTATGACGTCCCCCACGACTGGCCGTCGTGGCGGATGCAGATCGCACATCACATGCCCAGGTTCTGTTAGATGACCGAGCATCTGATCGGGATGTTGCTCGGCACCGAAGAAGACTGGCCCGGCGCGTTCGAAGGACTCATCGACAAGCTCTCACCGACGATCGCTTACGGCGGTGAGAAGCACACCTTCTCCACCGAGCGGATCACGATCGAGCCCTTCGACCTTCGTGCCA
This sequence comes from Actinomycetota bacterium, assembly GCA_046715695.1. Lineage (GTDB taxonomy): Bacteria > Actinomycetota > CADDZG01 > CADDZG01 > WHSQ01 > DATLNM01. The sequence continues at coordinate 1,783 of JBKJYP010000362.1, forward strand.
AACCACGCCACGACATCGTCGTCGACCGCCTCGCCCACTGGTACTACGTGCCGCGTGAATGGCTCAAGAAGGTGGCACTGATGGACGACGTCTATCTCCTCAACAATCCCTTCACATTCCAATCGATGGAGAAGCACGCGGCTTACTGCGCCATGATCCGGCTCGGTCTGAAGGTGCCGAATACGTGGCTCCTGCCCACGAAGAAGCCACCGGACAACCCCCGCTTCCCCTACACGGCCGAGCGCTACAACACGCAGTTCGACCTCGAGGAGGTCGCGGCTCAGATCGGCTATCCGATGTTCATGAAACCGTTCGATGGAGGCGCATGGGTCGGCGTTACCAAGATCGACAACGACAGGGAACTCCACCGCAGCTACGACGAGTCGGGCGAACGCTTGATGCATCTGCAAGAAGCGGTCTCGGGTTACGACATCTTCGCCCGCAGCTTGTCGATCGGCGCAGAGACGATGGTGATGAGGTTCGATGCCGACAAGCCGATGTACGACCGCTACCAGGTCGACCACGGTTTCTTGACCCCGAAGGTGGGCGAGGAGGTCGTCAAGATAGGCCGATTAGTGAACGCATTCTTCTTGTGGGAGTTCAATTCGTGCGAGACGCTCATCAAGGGCGACGAGGTCTACCCCATCGACTACGCCAACGCCTGCCCCGACGTCTCCGTCACCAGCCTCCACTACTACTTCCCTTGGGCGATCACATCACTTCTGAAGTGGTGCATCTTCTGCACAACGACCGGTCGGAGCATGCAGATCGATCAGGGCTCCGGCGACTACTTCGCTATCGGCGACGACGAGAGCCTCAGCTATGAAGACAAGCTGGCGATGTACTCGGAGCTATCGGAGAAGCACTTCGATTCGGCGCGCTACCACGAGTTCTGTGCCGAGCACCTCGGCGAGATCGACGAGGTCGCTCACAACTACTTCTCGGGCAAGACCTTCGACGACCTACTGGTGTGGACGGTCAAAGACACGTTCCCGGCCCACGAGCACGAGAGGTTCATCGAGCACTACCGAGGCTTGCTGGGGGCCTGGTCCAAGGACAGCTCGACCGCTTCCGGCGCGACGTAGTCCCGCATCGAGCGGAAGGCACCGGCAACCAAGCCGGTTCCGACGAGGCAGGCCACCCCTCCGATCACCACCGAGGCCGGCGCACCTACTGCACCTGCGACCAGACCTGCCTCGACGTCACCTAGGCGAGGGCCCCCGGTCACAACCATTATCTGAACGGCCGACACGCGGCCGAGAAGCTCTTTCGGGGTCGCCTCGAGCAGCATCGTCCCTCGGAACACAGCGCTGATGACGTCGGCGGCACCCGCGACTGCAAGGAAGAAAAGGGTGAGCGGCAGTGAGTGCAGAGACAGACCGGCAAGAGTCACAGCCGCCCCCCAAACGGTAACGGCGATCAGCACGGCCCGGCCTTGGTGTTTGACCCGAGTCACCCAGCCCGTCGTGACGGCACTGAAAAGCGCGCCGACAGACACGGACGCGTAGAGGAGGCCCAGGCCACCGGCCCCCATGTGGAAGGTGTTCTCGGCGAGAGCCGGGAACACTGCCCGCGGCATGCCGAAGATCATCGCAACGAGGTCGATAACGAATATCGAGAGGACGAGCGGCGTCTTCAGGGAGAAGCGGAGCCCCTCGCGCACGGCCGCCATAGTGGGTTGTGCGGCAGGGTCGATGGGGATGCTCCGCGGGATCCAACGCAAGGACACCAGTGCTGCAACGAAGGTCATGCCGTCGACGAGGTAGACGGTGGAAAGAGGAAGGGTGGCGATCGCGAGTCCGGCGATGAGGGGACCGACGACCTGCGTCACCGTGAGGACGACCTGGCGCAGCGCCATCGCCGCGGGGATCTTCCCGGGCGCGACCAGGTCCGGGACCATCGCCGTGCGCGCCGGCCGGTCGATCGCGTTGAGAGCCGAGGAGAGGGCCGTCAATCCATAGATCGCGGCCAGAGGAGGGCTGTCCATCAGTGAGACCGCGGCGAGCGCGAACGAAGCTCCCATCAGACCGAGTTGCGTCTGCCCGATCAACCGTCGTTTCTCACGGCGGTCGGCAACCGCCCCCGCGACGAGCGACACGAGGATCAGAGGTACGACCTCGGCCAGACCGATCAACCCAACCGCGACCGTCGATCCGGTGATCCGGAACACCTGCCACGGCACGGCGACGTATCGCATGTTCGTCCCGATGAGGGAGATGATCTGGCCGAGCCACAGGGCACGGTAAGCGGGCGAGTCGCGCAGGGGTGAAACGTCTAGCGCTAAGGAGCGAGGGGTCGGGAAGCGCCGCGCCATGTCAGCCGGCGGGGGGCAATGTCAGTAGCTGATGTGGGAGAACTTGTTCAGCTTCTGGCGCCGGTGCAGCGCGTCGATGACGCGTACGGTGCCGGACCGAGAGCGCATGACCATCGACTGGGTGATCGCATCTCCGCCCTTGTATCTGACGCCCTTGATCAACTCCCCGTCGGTCACGCCCGTCGCAGCGAAGAACACATCGCTTCCGGTTACAAGGTCGTCTGTTGTGAGCACCTTGTCGAGGTCGTAACCCAAGGCGATGGCGGCCGCTCGTTCCTCGTCGTTGCGCGGCCACAGGCGGCCTTGGATCGCCCCGCCGAGACACTTGATCGCGCAGGCTGCGATGACACCTTCGGGGGTACCGCCGATTCCGACCAGAAGATCGACACCGGTGCCCTCGCGAGCGGCCGCGATCGCGCCGGCCACGTCGCCGTCGGAGATGAAGCGGACGCGTGCCCCCGCCTCGCGCACCTCCTTCACGATCTGGTCGTGGCGAGGGCGGTCGAGGATCGTGACCGTCAGGTTCGGGATGTCTGTTCCCTTGAGCTTCGCGATCTTCTCGAGGTTGTCGGCGATGGGCGCCTCGATGTCGATGACATCTGCGGCTTCCTCGCCGACCGCGATCTTCTCCATGTAGACGCAAGGGCCCGGATCGAACATCGTGCCGCGCTCCGCGAGTGCAACGACGGAAAGGGCTCCGTTCATCCCCTTGGCAGTGAGCGTCGTGCCGTCGATGGGATCCACCGCGATGTCCACGACCGGAGGCTCGCCGTTCCCGATCTCTTCACCGTTGTAGAGCATCGGGGCGTTGTCCTTCTCGCCCTCACCGATGACTACGACACCGTCCATGGACACGGTTCCCAGCATCAACCTCATGGCGTCGACGGCAGCCTGATCGGCGGCTTCTTTGTCGCCCCGGCCCATCCACTTGGCGGCGGCGAGGGCCGCGGCCTCGGTGACCCGGACGAGTTCCATGGCGAGGTTCCGGTCGGGCGTGCCGTTTGGAACCTGGGCCATCCGCTCCTCCAGTCGGGACTCGTGATTCGGACGAGAGTCTAAAGGGGAAGGCTTGGGTATGCCCCGAACCCGAAAGGTCGATTGCTCCGGACCCGGCATCCACCGTCGCAAGCAGGGACGCGGGTTCGTCTACGAGACCGCGCGCGGCGGGAAGGTCACCGACACGGAGACCCTCACCCGCATCAAGGGGCTCGCCATCCCACCCGCCTGGACCGATGTATGGATCTGCCCCTGGCCCAACGGGCACATCCAAGCGGTGGGGATCGATGCGGCTGGTCGCAAGCAGTACCTGTATCACCAGGACTGGAGGCGCCGGCGCGATCAGGAGAAGTTCGATCACATGCTCGAGTTCGCTCGCTGTCTGCCCGAGATGCGAAAGCGGTGGGCGAAGGACCTCCAGAGGAGCGAGATCGACAAGCCGCGCGTCCTGGCGAGCGCCGCCCGGCTCCTCGATCGAGGGTTCTTCCGCATCGGAACAGAGGGTTACGCGGAGCAGAACCAGACCTACGGCTTGGCGACGATGCTGAAGCGGCACGTCACGTTCAAAGACGACCTGATCCGGTTCGACTACATCGGCAAGTCGGGGAAGCGGCGTGTCCAATCGGTCGCCGATCCCGAAGTCCTGGAGGTCATCTCCTTACTCAAGAAACGTCGCAACGGCGGAGACGAGCTCCTTGCGTACAAAGAAGGCAGGACTTGGCACGACATCCGATCGGCAGAAATCAACTCCTACATCCGCGACACCGGCGGAGAATTCACCGCCAAAGATTTCCGGACGTGGAACGCAACGGTTCTCGGCTCCGTGGCCCTCGCCGTCTCCGGTGAGGCAGCTACGTCTCAGACGTCACGTAAGCGCGCCATCAGCCGAGCCGTGCAGGAGGTCGCTCATTACCTCGGCAATACGCCCGCCGTGTGCCGCAGCTCCTACATCGACCCCCGGATCTTCGACCGGTATCGCTCGGGCTGGACGATCGCCGGCGTGCTCGACGAGCTGGGAGATGTCGACTACATGGGTGAGCCGGCCCTCCAAGGACGGGTCGAAGAAGCGGTCCTCGACCTGCTGGAGGACAACCGCCGCTCCGATGCCCTGGAGAAGAACGCGGCTTAACCCTTAAGTCGTCTCGCAGGTTGGGAGCGGGAACAGGCACAGCGTCGGTCGTGTCTTGTCGGGCTTCTCGAGCATCAGATCACCGAACTTCTGCGAGATGAAGATCGGGTTACCCACTGTCTTCTCGCCTTCGGTCGGGCTCTGCAGCATCGTGTCACCCGACACGATGAAGAGGCGTCCCTTGCTGTCGAAGTTGACCGTGAAGAAGTCGCCTAAGCGGCGATCGCCATCTTGGAAGTCGAGAGACGCGTTGCATGTCGTCCCGGACAGACAGATCTTGCCCTGGTGGATGGGGCGACCGCTCGCATTGACGACCTGGAACTGAGGCTTGATGAACTTCTTACGGCCATCCGAACACGTCACCGTAGTGCCGTGACCGTTGGTCGTGTAGGCCGCGTAGATGTAGAAGTCGTCCGGCTTGCCGGCGAAGGTCTGGTACCAGACGATCGCTACCCGGCCATCGTCACCGGCTATGGCCCACGGCCACAGCGCGTCACCTTTCGGGATGTCGAGATGGATCGCGTCCGACCACTTCTTCGTCGAGCGGTTGAAGTACGAGTACTGGATATCCCCATCGGACGTGGTGTCCGTCGAGCCCTGGTAACCCGTTGCCGTCGCCGTGTAGATCCAGCCCTCACGGTCGGCCGCGACGATCGGGAAGAACGAAGCGCCGCCGGTGAGCTTGCCCTGGTATGTCTTCCACGACACACCCTTGTCCTTGGAGATAGCGATACTGCCCCCGAACATCGGCGCGATCAATCCCGACTTGGGATTGGAGGGATCCAGGAGAAGCTTGCCACCGTCACCCGGAACGGCCGTGGACTGCGGAGTGAAGGTGAGCCCACCGTCGGTCGAGCGCCATAGCCCGGCCACCGAGAAGGAGCGGACGAGCAGGAAGACCTCGTCCTTCTCACCACCGGTGAGCCAGGGACGGTCCCCCGGAGTGACCTCGGGGTTGCCGAAGGGCCATGACTGGCCGTCGTCGGTGCTGGAGAACACTGCGATGTTCGCAAGGTCGATCTCGGTGTTGTAGATGCGACCGCCCGCGTCCATCGTGAGGTCGGGGTCGGAGAAACCTGTCGACGTGAGTGTGTGCGGACCGGCGGGCTGACCGAACAAGCCGACGTAGCTCCACGTCTTCCCGTTATCAGTCGAGCGCCAGTTCAAAGTCTGATTGGAATAGCCGGCGGCGAAGTCACCGGCCCCCGGGAGCGCGGTTGGGTCCTTGTAGATGTGGGTCGTGCCGGCGTGCGCGGAAACGATGATCGAGCCGTCCATAGCGACCTGGCTGACCGGCTCTCCACCGGCCCGTGTCTCGTCGATGTAGTTGGGCTTCTTGAAGCTCAACGGGGCGGGCTTGGGATTGGGACAGTTCGCAGCGGAGCGTGCGATCCCCGCGATCGGGAGCAGCCCTGCCGCCATCGCTCCCACGACGATCAGATGTGTGTACCGACGCATGCCCGAAACACCTCATTTCCAACTTGCCGATGAACCCTGTACGTTACGGGACTTCGCCCCGTGAGGGCACCACTCCTGCCAGACAGCAGGTCCACGGCGCTTGGTCGGCTAAGGGCGGCCTTTGGAGGCACCGATATGGATAACGTGAGCCGGTCGCCTCGGCGAGCGGCCAGGGCAAAAGGGATCTATCGACCATAAGGGAAATCGACGCCGATGATGGAAGCCTCATGAGAAAAGTAGCTTTGACCTGCGTCGTCGCGCTCGTCGCGGCCTTCGCCGCGGCTCCCGTAGGGGCGAAACAGACCAAAGAGGGCGAGCCCGAGGTCCCGGAATGGGCCCAGGCTGCCGTCGAGCACCTCACGGAGGAGGAAAGCCTCTTCCCAGAGGCCTTCGAGGCCGACTCCCCCATGGCCCGGGCCGACTTCACCGCCATGATGCAGGCGATGTTCGGTGGAGGCTTCAAGCGCACGCGGGGGCTCGTCAAGGCTCGTGAGGTAGATGCCGCACTCGTCCGGAAGCTCGGCTACAAGGATCTGGCCGCCTCGCTCGTCGCTAAGACCGATGCCGAAGGATGGTCGCCGGCCCCCCATAGATGGTTCGGGACCGAGATAATCGCTCGGGAGCTCGGGCTGCGGCACAACCGCGAGGTCGGAGACGAAGAGCATGAAGCCGCAGCCGCCGAGCCGATGCCCCAGGCAGATGTCGCCTACGCGGTCTGGCGCGCCGCAACCTCCCCCTCCACCTACAGTGCCGAGCTCCTAGAGACCTTCGAGTTCGACGTCCTCGACGACCAACGCAAGGCATTGGTGGCCTACGCGTTCTCCCTCGTCGGTACTCCGTATGTGTGGGCAGGCGAGTGGCCGGAGATCACTCCCGATGACTACCCCTACGGCGAGCAGACCCACGGCGGCTTCGATTGTTCTGGCTTCGTCTGGTACGTGATGCGAGCTGCGGACGAGAACTGGGCCCCCATGAACCGTCCCTACGAAGGTTGGGACCTGCCGGAACGATCGTCCGCGCAGATGGCCGGCGCGATCAGCGAGAAGAAGAGGATCCCCTACAACCGATTGATCGCGGGCGACCTGGTGTTCTTCTCACCGAACGGCGTCGACGCCGAGCCGTCGACCATTTATCACGCGGGCATCTACCTCGGGAAGGACTGGATGGTGCACGTGTCCGGCTCGCGCGCCGGCGTCAGCATCTCCTACGTGGGTCCTGACTCGTGGTGGGCCGATCAGGTCGCGTGGGGCCGCCGCATCATCCCGAAACCCGAGGTCCCGCCCCCGCCGGCAGAAGAACAGATGCCCCCACCCGACGAGGAAGACCCCGGCACTTAGCCCTCATAATTCCATCCTGCTATCGGAATCCGATAGCAGGATGGAAATATCTGAGAGCTTCGCCATCAACTGCTTGATAAAGCGCCGACCGTCGCCCTGGGTGTTCTTCCACGTGGCCCACTGGATCCGGTATCCCGCGTCCTCAGCTCTGTTCCAGATGTCACGGTCGCCATGGAACGCGTGGTCGGAGTTGTGATGAGCGAATGAATCGCACTCGATGATGATCCGCTCATCTGGATAGACAAGATCCATCCGCTTTATCCGAGCGCCATATCGATCGTGAACCACGACCTGTCGAAGGGGCTCCTTCAATCTCCACCTCCGGATGAGGCGCACCGTTCGAGCCTCCAAACGGCTGTCGGTCGGGGCCAGGCCCATCCTGTCGGCTGCCATCTTGCGAAGCTGCGCGGGTTCCTCGTCTCGTCTTGCCGTTCCATGTGCAATGTTTCTCGACCTGCTTAGGAGTGAGCAGGCCCTTTCTCCAGGCATCATCGAAAGATCCTCGAGTTCCCTTTTGCCGAGGAGACGGCCGGCATCGATCAGCGTCCGACACGGGCTGGTGACTGTGTAAGAGCCCACTGCTCTGAGGTCCAAGTCGCCGAACTTGGTGACCTTCCGCGTCGTGAGCCAATCGACCTCAGGTTGACGTTCGGTGGGCGTCGCCATCTCCACACGGTCGGGAGTCGCAGAAAGCCCGTACAGCCAGATCGCGGTTCGATCGCAGAAGACACCCGGCAGGATCTTCCTTAGGTGCCCCGAACGCCAATGCCGGATCAGAGCCTGCTCGCCGATCCCGTGGGAATCCGCAAGACGAAAGCTAATGACCCCGCCATTCGCCACGCACGCCCTAGCGACGGTCTTTGATATTTCCACTTCACTATCGGTATCCGATAGCAGGATGGAAATATGTGAGCTAAATCACTCAGTCGTGGACGAAGACCGGCGTGCCTATCGGGTTGCGGTTGTAGAACGGAACCGTCGAGTACATCGGGATGCGCACACAACCGTGGCTGGCCGGATAGGTCGGCACCGACTCGCTTCCGTGGATCGCGAATCCTGAGTAGAAATACGACGGGTACCAGAGCTGGCCGAGGTCGGACTCGCGCCAGCCCGGGATCTTGCGCTCGATGACGAAGTCACCTCGAGGTGTATGCGCCTTGTTCGTCTGGCCGTCCTGCTCGTAGTAAGCCTCGTTGCCACTCGATATGGGGATCGTGTGAAGGACGCGGCCGTCCTTGACTTCGAAGAGGACCTGGCGCGGGATGTCGACATCGATGAACGTGTCGGGCTTGCGGTTGGGTGCCGGGGGTCGTGGCGTGACCGCGATCGATTCCATCAGGAGCGGGGAAACGATCCCGTCTCGGCTGAGACCGTGCACCTTCTGGTAGGCGTAAACCGCCTGGAGGGTCTCGTAGCCGAAGCTGCCGTCCGCAGGCCCGGCTTGGTAGGAGGTGGAGTTCAGCTTCTTCTGCAGATAGGTGACATCGGATCCGCTGGAGCCGTTGGACATCGTCACGTCCCAACGGATCGCGTGTGAACGCTCGAGGGTCTCGATCGTGCGGAACTCGAACCTGCGGTCCCGGAGACCTTCGATGATCATCGGAACCGCTTTGAGGTGCGATGTGCGGGCAGGCTCGAGCGAGATGATCGATCCGGCTCGGACCCCGCCGACTACCTTGTTAGCGATCTTCCTCGCGAGGCCACCACCGGGATGCTGCGTCCATCGGACGGATCGATATCCCATCGAAGCGAGGTTGCTCAGGACACGTAGATCGCGGCTCCCCCGCGGCAAGCGCATGAACGGACGGGGGCGAGCGCCCACGGCGCGCAGCTGCTCTTCGGACTGGGCGATGGAATAGGCGATCGCCTCATCGGACAGGTTCGTGAAGTCCGAGTCGGTATAGCCGCGGTTGCCGAGTACGTGTCCGGCGCGGACGAGAAGACGAGCCTTCTCCGAGTGATGTGCGATCCACGAGCCGGGGAGGAAGAAGCTGGCGTCGATGCGCTCGGTCTCGAGCGTATTGAGCAGACCGATCAGATCACCGGCCTTCGCCCCACCGTCGAAAGTGAGCATCACGACCTTCTTCTGAGGACCTATGACCCATTCGCTGGGCGGTACGGCTTCTTGCGCGCGAGCAGGTGCGGCGGCCAAGAATGGCGCCGCGGTCGACATCAGGAGTGCCAGGCCTAGAGCCAGGCGTGAAAGCCTTCGTTCCATCGGTGCAGGGAGTGTACGGGATTCGCGAAAAGGCCCTTTACCACCCCCCCGGCCCGTGCTCGAGGGCAGGCCGCCGCAGGAAAGACCCTCACACGAGCGAACCCAGATACAGGTTTGTAGTGCGCACCGGGCAATCAGAGGGAGGCTGTCCCATGAAGAGGTTGTTGATCGTTCTATCCGTCATGAGCTTGGTTGCCGGAGTTTTCGCCGCCGCCCCGGCTCAAGCCAAGAAGAAGAAGCCGAAGCCGGCCCCCAAGTGCGCTCCTTTCTCGCCGGTTGAGCCCGACAGCAACTCGGAGGAAACGGCGGAGGCCCTGGAGGCTCCGGTCAATATCATCTCGGCCGCCCACACCGAGGACTCGCCCTTCATCGTCGAGTACGAGCACGGTCCGGCCCTGTGGGAAACCGCCTCACAGATGCCGATCCAGGAAGACACCGCCTTCTTCAACATCCAGATCGCAGCCGGAGGCGCTCCGACGACCGGGCTCTACGTCCGGCAGGAGTGGGGGGCCCCGTCCTTCAGCGACTTCGACCTCTATGTCTACGACGCGACCGGAGCCCAGGTCTTCAACTCGGGAAGCGCCAACCTGCCCGAGCCGATCGGCGGCCCCGGCCCGGGCGAGGCGGCGGGACAAGAGACCGGTGCACAGGGATATGAATCCATCTCCGGTGCCGCCGTCACCCCATGTGGCGGCTTCACCATCGAGAGCCGCGCTTTCGCCACGATGGGCGAGAGCATGACCTTGAAGGTCTGGCTCGGCCCCCTAGCTTAAGGAGCTTGTATGAAACGTTCGATCGTAGCTATCTGCATCCTGTCGCTCGTGGTCGCCGGACTCGTCGCATCACCCGCACAGGCTAAGAAGAAGAAGAAACCGAAACCCGTTCCTGCATGCGCGCCTTACGTTCCGGGCGAGCTCGGAAGCGGAGCGGAGACGGCAACCCTGACCGACGCCCACACGGCCGACGCGCCACTGGTCGTCGAGCTGAGCTCTGGTCCGGGGCTCGGTTTCTCGAGCACCGATCCCGGTGGCGATCAAGGTGAGACCAGCCATGTCTATTACAACGTGCTCGTCGACACGGCCGCCGTCGACACGGGGTTGTACGTCCGCACCGAGTTCATGCAACTGACCGAGTACGACCTCTTCGTGCGCACCGCAGACGGCACGGCCGCGGCCTACACAGCCGGAGCGAACCAGACCCCCGTTCCGATCCCCGGTCCCTTGGGTCTCGACGGCACGGGCAGCGGCGGCCACTCGGAGTTCGGCGCCGACCAGATCGACGGGCTGAGGTCTCCGGACTGCACCGGCTACACCGTCGACGTCGTCAGTGCGATCACGCCTGGTGGCCCGGTTTCCATGAGCCTCTGGTTGGGCGAAGCCACCTATCCGTGAGAACGCCAGCGGGCATCGCGATCGCGGCCCTGATGATCCTGGGGCCGATCGCGGGACCCGCCGGCAGCAAGCCGAAGGTCTGCGAGCTATTCACCCCCGGGGTCGAGGGAGCCGAAGACGCGCCGATCGCACAACTGACCGACGCTGCATCCCTAAAGACACCGCTGGTTATCCAGCTCGACCACGCGCCTTCTCTACCTGTCGTGGCCGAGGGGCATTCCTATTTCAACCTCCAGGTCTATTCGCGCCGGGCACATCCGGGGATCTACATCCGGGAGGAGTTCGACAACCAGAGTGACATCGACCTCCATCTCTTCGACAACGCAGGGAAAGAGGTCGAAGCTTCGACCGCGTTCAACCTCCTTCCACTGAACGTGGGCCCCATCGGCGATCCTGATTCAGGAGCGGTAGGTATGGAATCGATCGACGGCTTCCGGGTAGGGCGATGCGATCAGTACACGCTGGAGAGCCGCTCGATGATCACCAAGGGAACACCCGGCACACTGACGATCTGGTTGGGCCGGCCGCTCTAGCCCTTCTTGTCGCCCTTGTCGCCTTTCCCAGCATCTTCGGTGGGTGAAGGTTTCGGTTCACCCGTAGGAGCCGGTGTGGGCGTCTCTGGGCTGAAAGACTGGTCGGCATCGTTCGGGCATCGGTTGCTCGCCTCGGGGGCCTCTCCGCCTTGGCGGAAGACTCCGATGAACTCTCTGATCGCCGGCTCGTCGAGCTCCTCCAACTCCATCAAGCGGCCCCAGGCAACGACGGCTATCTGAGCATCCATCGTCGAGTTCGGAGCCGACAACGTATGGCTCTCGAAGCTCCCGACGATCGTCTCTATCCGTTTGATGTCGGCGGGGGCGAGCGTGGGTTGGTAGACCACCGCCACCGCACCATGCTCGAGCGTGTGCACGAAGTTCTCGTTCGGTATCGGAGTGTTGTGGATGCCGCAGGGGGAGGGGGTCAGATCATGAGCACCCGATGCGGGCGGGTCGGTTTCGTACTGCAGGGTGCCATCTTCATGGATATTGGCACCGGCGGCAGAAAGGTCACGAACCGTGTGACCGGCGATCTCGCCGGGAAGCTTGGCCCGGAAGAACAGGAACCAGATCACGGCCGTAAGCAATCCGGCGATGAGGATGTAACGAACCAGGCGTTCGCGTCGCTCATCTCGCTGTTGCTGCTTGAGGGCGCGTTCCCGCTCCAAGCGCCTCTCTTCGAGCCGCTGGCGCCTGATCTCGTTGGGGTCGTAACCCTCCGGGCGTTTCTTCTTCTGAGCCTTCTTTTTAGCCATGCGGTCGGAAGGCTATCTTGACCGCCGACATGGAAGGCAAATGGGCCACCGTGATGGTTGTAGGACTGGCGTTGAACGCCGTCCTCGGCTTCGCCTATCGGCTGTGGCGCCGGAGCAAGGGCGGACCGATAGCCGATGTCTGGGGCCAGGCGGTACTTGGCTTGGTGCTGCTCGGCCTGGCCGCAGGCGTCAACGCCGGATGGGGATGGGCGCGTTGGACCGCATTCGGCTACGCGGTTCTCTTCGGCTTGATCGTGATGCCACTGTGGACCCTGGCCGTCCTCATCCCGCTCGGCCCCCGTGCTCCCGACTACGCCTTCACGACGATCTACTGGCTGACGCTCATAGCGATAGCCATCGCGGCGTTGCTCGGCTGAGTCCTATCTATCCTTCGGGAGCGATCAGGCCCCAGCGATCCAGTTGCTTGGCCAGTTCGTCGGCGGTCATCTGATACATGAGGCCGAGCGCCATCAGATCGTCTTCACGGATGGTCAGCACGCGACCGTTGAAATCACCGCGTTGGATCTGTATCGCCGAGGTGAAACGCGACAGCGGATCGCGGTCGGCCTCGGGGACGCGCTGCAACCCTTCGAGGTCGAGGATGAGACGCCGGCGCACCGGGGGTGACCCGCCGGCCCCCGGGGTCCCATCGTCGGGAAGGATCTCGGACACGGGCACGTCGTAGAACTCGGCCAGCTCCGCCAGGCGACCGACGGTGACGTTGCGATCGCCGCGCTCGTAGGCGCCGACGACGGCTGCTTTCCACTTGCCTTTGGAAGCGTGCTGCACGTCCTGCAGCGACATGCCCTTCTGCATCCGGATGTTGCGTAGACGTCCGCCCAGTAACTTGGTGTAGCCCTCTGAAGTCAGATCGATCTCCTTAGCGATTATCTCGGCCGGCACCCAAACCTCCTAGTCATTTTTAACATCAGAGAGTCACTTTTCTCCCTCTGGAGACTACGGAGCGTTATCCCCCACGCAGATCGCTTCTAACCCAGGCAGGCCAAGAAACCCGAAAAGTGGCCCTTAACAGGAACAACGCCCAGTGGCCCGTAAGATTTGGACTATGAGAGCACTCTGGAAGGGGGCCATCACCTTCGGCCTGATCAGTATCCCCGTCCGGCTGTATTCGGCCGTCCAGGAGAAGGGTCTCAAGTTCCACCTGCTTCACGAGGAGGACGGGGGCCGGATCCAATACAAGCGGACCTGCGCGATCTGCGGCAAGGAGGTGGGCTGGGACGACATCGTCAAGGGGTTCGAGTACTCGAAGGATCACTACGTCCAGTTCACCGATGACGAGCTCGGCTCGCTGGAGATCGACTCGATCCGGGCCATCGACGTAGTTGCCTTCGTGCCCCTCAAAGACATCGACCCGATCTACTTCGCCAAGACCTACTACGTGGGCCCGGAGGCCTCGGGGGTCAAGGCCTACCGGTTACTCGCCGACGCGCTCGAAGCCGAGGGCCAGGTAGGGATCGCCAAGGTGGCGCTCCGGGACAAAGAGCATCTTGCAACGATCCGTCTGAAAGGCGACGTGTTCGTTCTCGAGACCATGCACTGGCCGGACGAGATCCGTGAGCCTGAGTTCGAGGAGTTGGGGAAGAAAGTCAATGTACGGGAACAAGAGGTCGAGATGGCCCGCCAGCTGATCCAGCAGCTCTCGAGTGAGTTCAAGCCCGAGGAGTTCCAGGACGAGTACCGCGTCGCTCTCGAGAAGCTCGTCGAACAGAAGGTCGAGGGCCAGGAGATAACTATCGCCGCAGAGCCGGAAGCCGAGCCCACGAAGGTCGTCGATCTCATGGAGGCCCTCAAGGCCTCCGTGGAAGCGGCCAAGTCCAAGAAGGCCGCTGCCGCCTCCGGCGCCCAAGAAAAGAAGACCACCCGCCGTAAAGCGTCGGCGTCTTAGGCACCGGCATGGACAAGATCTCGATCCGCATACCTGCCGCGCCCGAGTACATCCGCATCGTGCGTCTGGTGGCTTCCGGACTCGCGTCACGACTCGATTTCACGATCGAAGAGATCGAAGACCTGAAGATCGCGGTGGACGAGCTGTGCGCGTACCTGACCGGCTCGCAGGGTCGCGAGGGAACCCTTGAGATCTACTTCGAGATCGACGGTGCGCGGATCGCGATCGACGGGACCGGGCACTTCCGGCCCGGGGACAAGGTTCGGACGCAGCTCACGGAGTTCTCACGGATGATCCTCGACACCGTCGTCGACTCGGCCTCGCTCGAGCACGCCGAAGGCTCCCCGCGCTTCTCACTGAGCAAGACCCGCGCATGAGCGGTCGTCTCGACGAGAGCGAAGGAAGATCATGAACGAGCAGGCGACTCTCAGTAAGGACGAGATCCGCGAGCTCTTCGCCGCCTATCAAGCCTCGCCCGAGCCGGAGGAACTAGCCAAGATCCGCGAGACGCTCGTCGAGCACCACATCGGCCTCGTCGAGTTCCTGGCTCGACGGTTCCGCAATAGAGGAGAGCTGCTCGAGGACCTGATCCAGGTCGGGACGATCGGCTTGCTGAAGGCGATCGAGCGTTTCGATCTCGAGCGCGAGGTCGAGTTCTCCACCTACGCGACGCCGACGATCGTCGGCGAGATCAAGAGGCACTTCCGCGACAAGGGCTGGGCGGTCAGGGTCCCCAGGCGCCTCCAAGAGTTGCACCTCCGGCTCACAAGTGTCGTCGGCCATCTCGGTCAGGAGCTCGGGCGCTCTCCGACCATCGCCGAGATATCGAAGGCAACGGGAGAGACGGAAGAAGCAGTGCTCGAAGGCCTCGAGATCGCGCAGGCCTATAACTTCGCCTCGATCGACGCCCCGATCGATTCCGATGGCAGCACTACGACGTTCGCGGAACAACTCGGAGGCGAAGACGAGAGCCTCGAGACCCTCGAGTACCGGGCGAGCCTCGCACCGGAGATGTCCAAGCTCCCCGAGCGCGAGCGGACGATCCTCTTCCTGCGTTTCTATAAGGGCCTCACCCAGTCCGAGATCGCCGACAAGCTCGGGATCTCGCAGATGCATGTATCTCGCTTGTTGAGCCGGACACTTATGCACCTACGAGAAGCGCTAGAACAAGAATGAAACGACGCGCCCCCGTTTCCGTAACGGTTGCAGGGGCCCTGCTCGCCACGGCCTGCTCCCTTCAGCCGGTGAGCGTCCAGGAGCCAAAGACGCTGTCACTTCGGTCGACGATAAGGGCGGCTGATGGCTCGATCCTCGCTCGGCTTTTCATCGAGAACCGTGCGCTGGTATCGATAGATCGCCTTCCCTCGGATCTCATCCGCGCCGTTCTGGCGGCAGAGGACTCGCGCTTCTTCGAACACAAAGGGTTCGACCTGCGTGCGATGGTTCGGGCAGCAGCGGTGAATGCCCGCGAGGGTGACTCGGTCCAAGGTGGCTCGACCATCACACAGCAGTACGTCAAGAATGTTTTCTTCACCGCGCCTGCCAAGACCCTCGAACGCAAGGTCAGGGAGTTGAGACTCTCGATAGAGATCGAGAAGAGCTTCTCCAAGCGAGAGATCCTCGAGAAGTACCTCAACACGGTCTATCTGGGCGAGGGGGCCTACGGCGTGCGAGCGGGGGCCGAGACCTATTTCGACAAGAACGTCGAGGATCTGGATCTAGCGGAGTCCGCGTTGATCGCTGGCTTGATCAAGGCCCCCGCCCTCTACGACCCGCGCGATCACGAGAAAGCTGCTCGTGGGCGCAGGGACTATGTGATCGGACGTATGGCCGAGCTCGGATACATCACGGACACTGCCGCCCGTAGGGCGGCCGGGAAGCCCATAGACATCACGGCCGCACCCCCGCGCATCCGCACCCGTCAGCCCTACTTCGTGGAGGCGGTCAAGCGCGAGTTGATGAGCGACGCGAGGCTCGGATCGACGGACAGAGAGCGAGCCGCGACGATCTTCCGCGGAGGACTCCAGGTCGAGACGACACTGGATCCCAAGTTGCAATCGGCAGCGGAGGAAGCCGTGTCGTCGGTCCTTACAGAGAAGGGGGACCCATCGGCTGCTCTCATCTCGATCCGTCCCAAAACCGGGGAGATCGTCGCGATGGTCGGGGGTCGCGATTGGAATACCTCGCAGGTGAATCTCGCGATGGGCAAGGCCGGCGGCGGCTCGGGGAGGCAGCCCGGCTCCTCGTTCAAACCGATCGTTCTGGCGGCAGCTCTGGAGCAAGGGATCTCGCTGGACGCCAACTACGACTCGGGCCCGATCACATTCACATTCGACGATGGATCTACCTGGTCGGTGGGCAACAACGAGGGCGGGGGCG
>JBKJYP010000363.1:0-10819 GCA_046715695.1 Actinomycetota bacterium
GGGTCATCGGAGGCGAGGATGACCCCGGCGGATTCGATGGCCACATCCGTCCCTGCCCCGATCGCGATGCCCACATCTGCGCGGGCCAGCGCCGGCGCGT
Organism: Actinomycetota bacterium; assembly: GCA_046715695.1. Lineage (GTDB taxonomy): Bacteria > Actinomycetota > CADDZG01 > CADDZG01 > WHSQ01 > DATLNM01. Next base: position 101 of record JBKJYP010000363.1, read on the forward strand.
CGTTGACGCCGTCGCCAACCATCGCAACGGTGTGTCCCCGTTTCTGCTGGTCTGCGACTTGGGCGTCCTTGTTCTCCGGCAACACCTCCGCGAAGAACTCGTCGATCCCTAGCTCTCTGGCGACCGCGGCGGCCACCTGTTGCGCGTCTCCCGTGATCATCGCGACCTTGATCCCCATCGCCTGCAAGACCCGAACGGCTTCCTGGGACTCCGGCCTGACCCGGTCCTCGAGGGCGAACGCTCCGAGGAGCCGGTCCTTCTCCAGCAGGTAGAGCACCGCAGCGCCTCGTTCCTTCCACGCTGAGACATCCCCCATGAGACTTTCCGGGATCGCGATGCCCCGCTCTTCCAGGAGCCTCGGACCACCTACGGCCAAGACCTGCCCCTCGACATCGGCCTCGACCCCGCGCCCGGTCATCGACCGGAAGTCAGAAACCCTCGGTACGTGACCCTTCACTTTGGCGGCCTTGACGATCGCGCGCGCAAGGGGATGCTCACTGTCCGATTCAACGGCGCCGGCCAGCAGCAGCGCATGATCGTCGTCGACCTCGACGCCCTTGTAGTGGCTGACCTCGTGCTCCGCGGCCGTGAGTGTTCCGGTCTTGTCGAAGAGAACGACATCGACCAGTCGCATGCGTTCCAGCGCGAGGCGGTCCTTCACCAGGATGCCGTTCCTCGCCGATAGCGCGGTAGAGATCGATATGACGAGCGGGATCGCCAGTCCCAAGGCGTGCGGGCAAGCGATCACCAAGACGGTCACGGTTCGTTCGATGGCGGTCTTAGGTTCTCCGAGAACAACCCAGACGAGGTATGTGATCAGCCCCGCCGCGGTGGCTACGTAGAACAGCATCGCAGCGGCGCGGTCCGCCAGGGCCTGTGTCCTCGAGCGAGAGCTCTGTGCCAGTTCGACGAGTCGTTGGATACCGGCGAGAGCGGTGTTCTGACCAACGGCTTCGACCTCGATCCGTATCGAGGAATCCGTGGCTACCGTCCCGGCGACTGCCTTGTCGCCCTCATTCTTGGCGACCGGCCGGGACTCACCGGTGAGCATCGATTCATCGACATCGGCAGAGCCTTGGACGACCCTCCCATCGGCAGGGATACGCCCGCCTGGTCGGACGAGCACGACGTCACCTTCCTGGAGCTCCGATATGGGGACGACCTCGGTCTCAGCTCCGGTCACACGCTCGGCTTCGTCCGGGATGAGCTCGGCAAGGGCGGCGAGTGCCCCCCGAGCCTGGCCTATAGCTTTCATCTCCTGCCAGTGGCCCAGCAGCATTATGGCGATGAGCGCGGCCAGCTCCCACCAGAAATCAAGGTCGAAAGCCCCGAGCTCGGTGGCGACGCTCGCGGCGAAGGCGACCGAGATCGCCAGGCCGATGAGCAGCATCATGCCCGGGGTTCGGGCCTTGGCCTCGTGATAGGCGCCTTTTAGGAACGGCCACCCGCCGTACACGAATACGAAGGTCCCGAGGGCGGGCGGGATCAGAGAGCTCCCCGGGAAATGCGGAGCCATGTAACCGAGCAACTCCTGGAACATGTGCGAGAAATAGACGATCGGAAGGGTGGCCGCCAGGGTGATCCAGAACCGGTCCCGGAACATGGCAGGGTCGTGATGGGCGTGGTGGTCCACGGCGCCGTGGTGAGCATGGTGATCCACTTTCCGAGCTCCTTTACATATCCTCGTGCCTAGGTCCTGCCTGGATACCCCCCCAGGGTATGTAGGATATCAACCCCAACCGTTATCGAGATAGTCCCGAGGAGGCGAAAGAATGAGGCGAACTCTGGTGAGCGTGCTTGCTCTGGGAGCATTGATCGTTTCGGCCTGTGGTTCCTCGGACGAGTCTCACGAACAACATGGGGCCCCCGCCCCCGTGACGTCCGGGGAGGCTGCGGGTGAAGTTCCGGGCTCGGCCGCAGATCCTGCCGATGCCACCAGGGAGATAGAGATCGCTGCCACCGACGACCTTCGGTTCGACCCGTCGTCGGTGGAGGTCGAAGCCGGCGAGGTCATCACGTTCGTCGTGCACAACAAAGGCGAGATCGAACACGAGTTCGTCCTTGGCGATGAGGCGTTTCAATCGGCGCATGAGGCCGAGATGGAAGAGATGGCCGAGGACAGCCATCGCATGGCGGATACAGACAACGGTTTCAAGCTCGGTCCAGGTGAGACCAAAGAGATCACATGGGAATTCACCGAGGGCGGCGAGGTGCTGTTCGGTTGCCATGAGCCGGGTCATTACGAAGGCGGGATGGTCGGAACCGTCACCGTTTCCTGATCATGGCCGAGATGGTGTCCATCGAGCGGGTCGTCTGCAATAGCGCGCCGTGGAGGTGGGCCACTCGGAAGATCGTGGTCCCGTGGGCCTTGCAAGGTCTCGCTCCTTTGGGCACCGGGCTGGAGATAGGAGCCGGTAGCGGCCTGTTCGCCGTCGAGATGCTCAAGCGATCCCCCGGCCTAGAGCTCACCGTGACCGACTACGACGAGAAGATGCTCGAGTTGGGACGAGAGACTCTCGGTTCATTCGGAGAACGGGTCCAGGTCGAACCCGCCGACGCCACCAGCCTGCGTTTCCCCGACGGGTCCTTCGACTACGTGTTCTCGTTTTTGATGTTGCACCACGTTCTCGATTGGGAGAAGGGGATCCAAGAGGCTGTGCGTGTCCTTCGACCTGGGGGATCGCTCGTCGGCTTCGACATCCTCGACTCGTTCTTCTTCCGTACTCTCCACAGTCTGGGTTCGCATGGCATCCGTTTCATGCGTTACGGAGAGCTCGTGGATGTACTCGATCCCCTCCCGATCGACCGGGCGTACCTCGACCGATCCTTCGGCCGCCGCCTGCTCCGCTTCCGGATACGCAAAGACTGATCTCCGCCGGGAACCTGCACGCTGGTGATCGCCATCTAAGCGGTAACGACCCCCCGAAGGGAGAGCTCGATGCGCTTGTTGGCGATTCCCCTGACGATCCTCTTCCTCGCATCGTCGGTTCCGGCCGTCGACGCAGATCCTGGCCACGAGAGGCCTCGGATAACGGTGATGCGATGGCAGTCTGCACCCGTGACCGTTCCCTCGGGTGGATGCGGCCCCGACGGCACCTGCGAGGAAGAGATCCTGATCATCAAGGCCCACGACCCAGACTCGTCGATCACGGAGATCCAAGTGATGTTCGACGAGAAGGGCGGCAACGCGCCGATCGTCTTCGCTCATTCTTACTGCGTTCAGGGCAAGGAGCCGGGCGAGCCGGCGCGCATGGAGCTGGGGGTGAGTTACTCGGAGCCAGGTGAATACACCGTCGCCGCCGTCGCCTACTCACACAGGAGTTGTCTCGGCCACGAGGATGGGGACGGACATCCCTCTCTCCACTCGAAGGTGAAGCGCATCCACGTGACTGTCGAAGCTGCCGAGTAGGTATCCGTTGAGACGGCTCCTTCTCGTTGGGTTCATCGCTGCCGGTCCCCTTTATCTGTCGCCGGCCGCTCTGGCTTCATGCGTGATGCCGCCGCCGATGCCGCAAGCGATACGAGATGCGCGGACCGTATTCGTAGGGACCGTCGTGGAGCTGGAGAACAACGGCAGGCTCGCTACAGTAGAAGTGGAGGAGATCTGGAAGGGATCCGATGTCCCGGCCACGGTTCGCGTAACCGGCGCGGATCTGGACACAGGGGCCGTCACCTCTGTCGATCGCTCCTTCGAGCTGTCTGGTCGGTACCTATTCGTGCCGTTCGACAGGAAGAAGGATGTCTTCCTGGACAACGCCTGCACGAGCACGACGTCATATAGAGAGGGACTGGCTCGTTTCCGTCCGAGCTCTGCGGAGACTCCTTCACCGCTTTCGACAGAAGGTGAGGATGAGCCTGCCGACGGCTCCGCTCCGTTCTGGATCTACCTGTTGCCCGTTGGCCTAGTGGTACTCGGGGTCCTTGTCGTGCGCTTACGCCGCTCGTCGTCTGGGTAGATACGAGCCGACGAAGGAGGTCCATATGCGTAAGCGACTCGCCACGGTCGGTTTCGCGGCTTTGCTCGCCGTCGGAGGCTTGGGAGCCTGCGACAAAGAGGACAAGAGGGACGCCGAGGAGTTCGGCAACGACGTCGAGGAAGGCGTCGAGGATGTCGGCGAAGACATCGAAGAGGAGTTCGACGAGAATGTCGACACGGATGGCGAGGACGACTAGAAGATCTTCTGAAGGAGATGGGTTAGCGCTCGGTTAATCACCTAGGCATGCGCACGTTCGGGCGGTCGGCTTTGGCTTTGAGGGCGTCTATCGCCCTCATCGGGGCAGTGTGTCTAGCTGCTGCCGGCTCCGCGGCCACCCCCGCTCTTGCCGGAAAGAAAAGACCGCGTGTACCTGTAGCGACCACTTTGTACCTGCATGGGACGCAGCCGGTCGCCGAGCTGGAAGCTTTCGTGCCCGTCTTGCACGAAGATCTGCTGACGATGGACCCCGCCCCCGCTACCTCCGAGGAGAAGTCCAAGCAGATCACCAACTATGCGGCCGGTCCCAACACGCGATGTTCTGGAAACAATCTTTTCCCAGCGTGGATCGGTGAGGTATCCGGGACGGTGACGGGTGAGATCAGATTCGTGTTCACATCGGTCGGAACCCCGGGCATGGTCGATATAAAGGTCTGGGCCGATGTTCCAGGGGGCGCGTCTTACTGTGACGACGGATATGTCGAGCCGCAGGCCGAGGCTCTCGGCGTTGCTCTTCCCGCCGGCGAAGCTGAGGTCGAGGTAGTCCTCGAAGGCGCCCGGTTCCCCGTTTCGAGAACCCTGTTGCTCCAGGTGAGCCCGTCGACGATGGACGTCGGGGGCACGCAGAGGCCGGGCTCGAACCTGTTCGTGTCGAGGATCGAGTACGACTCGAAGAGCCATGCTTCTGCTCTTTCCTTCAGTTGCCTTCCCCCTTCCGGAAAACCGAGTTGCACGGCCTGAGTCAAGCGGGAGGGAGCCAGGGGGCCGAGAACGTATCCATCGCACATCACGAAGCCAAAACTCGGACGACGACATGGAGGCCGATACCTATGCGGGCAAGATTGTTCAGTGGGCTTTTTGCTTTGGCTCTACTCGGTGGTGCCCCTGCCGTGGCGGCCGGCACCGGCGAGACCTGGGGAGCAGCCGCTAAGAGCTATTCGCCTGCTTCCCTGAAGGGGGAGTGGGTTTGGGCTTTCGAGGGCCGGTTGGTGCGGTACCAGTACGCCCAACTCGGTCTTGCGAGCTTCGACGGCAAGGGAGAGTGCGTTCTCACGCTGGCAGAGAACTCGGGCGCCAACGGCGGTTATGACCATGCTTCAAGCGCGTGCACCTACGAGGTGGACGAGACGGGGTTGGGTCGGATCGATTTCGCTCTCGATGGAGAAGTGGGAGCGGCGATGATCGCGGTGGGTCCCAAGGATGTCAGGTTGGCCTCCCCGGATCCCGGCAACACGGGCGACGGCGTCATGAAGCGAGCGGATGTAGCCCCCGAAGCGCTCAGCGGCCGGTGGACCTTCTCGATGGACGGAACGATCTTCGGAGAGAAGCTGGGTGGTGCCGGAGTGATGGCGTTCGACGGCGAAGGTTCGTGCTCCCAGGCCATGGCCTACAACTACGGCACCGGCGTCCAAGAGGTGACGACCGATTCCTGTACGTACGAGGTCCTCGAAACCGGCATCGGACTGGCCACCATCACCTACAGCAATGGGACGGGCGGCAACGCCTACTTCCTGACTGCAAACGGCTCGAAGGACCTCTTCCTCCTGACCACCGCTGAGGGTGAGGTCCTCTACGCCAACGGCGTCAGGAGCTGAGGCCCTACGAGCTCTTCGCCTCGAACGTGTGGCCGCACGCGCAGGTGTAAGTCTCTCCGTGCGGGCAGGGGACCTCGATCCTCAAAGAGCAACCGCAGTCGCTATTGGTGCAGGTGAGCACGGTCCCGGTCTCGTTGTGCTGTGTCATGTCGATCCACCTCCTGTTGGGGTCTCAGCAGTTAGAGGCTAGACGCCGGGGCGACCTGCCCCCGCGTAGTCGTCCCTGAACGCCGAGTTCACTCTTACGTACTCACCCGAGTAAGGCGCCTCTACCATCTGGCCGTTACCGATGTACATGCCGTTGTGGTGGATAGGGCTCCCGAAGAAGAGGATGTCGCCCGGCTGCCAGTCGTCTTGTGCGACCCTCGGAGTCGCGGCGTATTGCATCCCCGAGTTGTGGGGCAGCGAGACCCCCGCGTGTGCCCAAGCCCACATCATCAAACCTGAGCAGTCATACGAGTCGGGTCCTTCCCCTCCCCAGAGATAGGGCTTGCCCACTTGGGAAAGAGCGGCGTCTACCACCGTCTGCGCGTTGGGATTCGAAGCCTTGACGGGGGGGACGTCGGCAGGTGTGTAGATGGTCGGGGAAGCGGCGTCCGACCTAGCGGCCGCTTGGCGTTCGGCCCGTTCGATAGCCGTGACAAGCTCGCGGATCTCGGCCTTCTGCGAGGCGGCCTTGTCCTCGATCACCGTCCTCAGATCGAGGAGGTTCGCTTCTTTCGCTGCAGCGACGGCCCTCTGTTCCTCGAGGATGCCCATGTTGCGGTTGAGCTCGGCACGGTCGACGGCGAGGGTCTCGAATACCTTGGATTGAACCTCTTCGGAGGTCTGGAGGTACGCCAGCCTCGATTCGACATCGGTGATGGTGCGTGACGACAGGATCGCTTCGATCGCCACTTCGGTCCCACCCATGTAGAGCTCCCGAGCCAGCGCCACTGCGCTGTCGGTTCGCGTCTCCATCCGGTCCTCGACCTCGTTGACCTCGAGCTCGGTCTGCCCGATCGAGATCTGGGTCTGTGTCAGCTCCTCATGGACCTTGTTGTATTCCTCGGACACGAGCTGGAAATCCCGTTCGATCTCCATGAGCCGGTCGCGAGCTCGCTCCAACTCGGCCTGGGTAGGGGCGGCCGATACAGATGCTCCCGTTGCGGCGATGGTCGAGAGGGCCATCAGGGATGCGGCCAACAGGCCCACGGCGCGCGCGCTAAGTCTCCGGTTTAGCAGGGGCATAGGCCCAATCTTATCCGTTTCGGCCGGCACTCCTTTTGGTGATGCGCCAGGTGACCAGGGCAACCCCGGCTACGGCCAGGGCGGCGGCGGCACCCGTCGAGGGCGTCATCTGGGGGGTTTTGATCTGGGGTAGGCGGCTCCGGAGCGGTACGGGGTTCTTCCACTCGGCCATCGGCCAGCCTCTGTCTTCGGCTGCCTTGCGGAGGTCCTTATCGGGATTCACGGCTACCGGATTCCCAACAACTTCCAGCATCGGGAGGTCGGTGATGCTGTCCGAGTAGCCGTAGGAGGCCCCTAGATCGACCCCCTCCCTGTCGGCCAGCTCCTTCATCGCCTCGGCCTTGTGGGGGCCGTAGGCATAGAAGTCCAGCTCGCCCGTATAGAGGCCGTCCACGATCTTCGGCTGGGTCGCGATCCAACGGTCCACCCGGAGCATCCGAGCCAGAGGTTCGACGATCTCGACCGGGGACGAGGAGACGATGCACGTTAGTCGGCCGGCGGCCCGGTGGTCGTGGATCAGCTCGAGGGCTTCGGCGTATATGAGGGGTGAGATCACGTCCTCGAGGACCTCCTTGACGACCCGACGGACCTTCTCGGCCTCCCATCCGGCGGTCAGGCGGGACGCCTCCTCCCGCATCCGGTCCATCTTCTCGTCGTCGGCTCCCATCAAGAGGAAGACGAGCTGAGCGTAGAGCGACTTGAGGAAGAAGGAGCGACCGATGAGCCCCTCCTTCATGAACGAGCGGCCTAGCGCGAGGGGACTCGAGCGTGCGATCACGGTCTTGTCGAGGTCGAAGAAGGCCGCTTCCATGAACCCAGGATAAGTCCACCCCCTTTTGTGTGACCTACGTCACAGGTTCTTGTCGTAAGTAGCACCAGCCTCGTTGAGTGGTCATGCCTTCTCCTCTCCGGGTCATCATCGTGAGCAGGGACCCCGCCATGAGACTCGCCGCGGCCAGAGCCTTCGATGCCGCGCCCCCGTCGTGGAATGTCCAGCTGAGCAACGACGGAGCCGAGCGTGCCGACGTGCTGGTCCTCACCCCCGAGATAGATGAGGCACCGGATAGCGCGGCCCCGCTGGTGGCTTTCGACCCTCTCGATCCACTTGCTGCGGTCGCCGCAGTGGCCCGCGCCGGGGCTTCCCGATCGCCATCGATCACCGCGGTCCTAGGAGCGACCGGTGGATGCGGTGCGACGACTATCGCGATGTATCTGGCCAAGGCCCTCGCGCCGGAGGCAGCCTTCGTGGAGGTAGGTGATCCGGGAGGGTCGACGCTGTCGGCCCGTTTCGATCTGGCATTAACGGGAGCTCGTGCGGGCCCCGTCACGGTCCAGGGCTTCCATGCGTACGTGGTCTCTGACGCGTCGGAAGTTTCCGATCTCAGCGAGCACCGGCGCGCGATCGTCGATCTTGGTTGCGGTGGCGCACCGATCGACGGGACACCCACGCTCTGTGTTCTTCCGCCTTCACTGGTCGCAGCGCGTCGTGCCGCCCGGATCATCGGCGCGCATCCCAAGATCCCATGGATCGTCGTCACGAACCGGGTCGGTGCCGGCGGCAACGTGACGCGCATGGAGCTGCAACAAGAGTTGAGCGCGCCGATCTCGCTCGAGCTCGCAGCCTGTCCCGCGTTGAGGGATTCCGAGGAGTCCGGCCGGTTGGCGGACGGGTCATGGAGACGATGGCACCGGGGCATCGGCCGCCTTGCCCGGGCGATCGAGCGTCATGCCCTTTGATCTCTTCGCGGAGGTGCTCGAGCGAGAGGAACTCGCTCAACTCGATCCTGCGCAGCGCCGTCTGGCTCTTCGCGCCCTGGTTGCCGAGCGCGCCCCCGATCGACTGCCGGAAGCGGCCCGTCTGGCCGATGCGATCGATGGGTTCGGCCCTCTGCAGGAGCTCATGGTCGACGAAGAGGTCAGCGACATCCTCGTCAATGGACCAGACGAGATCTGGGTCGAAAGGTCGGGGGAGCTGCAGCTGACGGCCTTGCGATTCGATCCTGAGGGACTGATGAACTTCATCCACCGGCGCCTCTCGGCTTGCGGCCGGCGAGCCGACGCATCTCAACCGATCGCCGATGGGCGTCTCGCCGACGGCTCGCGTATCCACGTCGTTCTTCCCCCGATCGCGGTGGATGGCCCCCTCGTTTCGATCCGGAGGTTCCGCAAGGGCGCCGTGACCCTCGACCAGCTGGCCGCGCACGGGATGTTGGACGAGGTCCAACACGAGCAGCTCACGGGATGGGTTAGAGAGCGGAGGACGATCGTCGTCTCGGGACGGACGGGTTCCGGTAAGACCACGATGTTGGGTGCTCTGCTCTCACTCGTGCCGGCGGACCAGCGATCGGTCGTTATCGAAGAGACCTCCGAGCTCGCCCCGACCTGTACGCATCGTGTGTCGCTCGTGGCGCGGCCGGGCAACGTCGAGGACAAGGGCGCCGTAGATCTCAGTGAGCTCGTGCGCGCGGCGCTGCGGATGCGGCCCGACCGCATCGTGGTCGGTGAGGTCCGGGGGCCCGAGGCTCTGGTGGCCCTGTCTGCTCTCGCCACGGGCCATGAGGGATCGATGCTGACGGTGCATTCGTCTTCGGCCGCAACAACGATCGATCGTTTGGTGACCCTTGCGCTCGGCGCGCCCGGTGCTCCCTCCGAATCCTCTATCCAAAGGATGGCTCGACAGGGCGTGGACGCCGTTGTCCATGTCGTGCGTGACGGACCTCACCGCAGGATCGGGACGATCTGGACCTCCGATCGTGTCTGAGCTCGGACCCGAGGATCTGCGCTCTCTCGCCTCGCTCGTCAGATCGGGCTTCCCGGTGAGGGCTGCCCTCGAAGAGGTCGGGACCCAACGGCCGGGGATGGCGCGCATCGGTTATCGAGTGCGCATGGGGGCCGGTCCGCGCCTCGCTCTGCACGGAGAGGGAGCCACTGGGGAGGCCGCGGGTTTGATCGATCTGCATGAGAGGACGGGCGGCAACCTGGCGACCATGCTGGATGGTGCTGCCGAGCGGATCGAAGCGAAGCGTTCGGCCCGCGCCTCGGCCGCTTCCGCGTCCTCGGGCGCGCTGCTGTCCATGAAGCTGATCGCGGCCCTGCCCTTCTTGTGGCTCCCAGTGAGCGCGAAAAGAGGGATGGATCTCATCGATGGGATGTTGATCGGGGCCGGCCTCTTGCTGGGCGGAATCGGGTGGGCGTGGATGACGCGCCTGGTCCCCAGGCCTCCCGCTCCCGACCTCGCCGAGCAGGTGATGTCGACCACGTCTCACCTCTTGTCCGGGGGGGCCGGGATGCAGGACGCCATAGCTCTCGCCCTGTCGGTGGAGGACCGCAACCCTTGGGTCGCCTCGGTTCGGGCCCGTCACCTCCTGGGGGCCCCGTGGGTGGTCGCCATGGGGGATCACGCCCCCACCGGGATGCTTCCTTTCATCGAGGTCGTGGCTCGCTGCGAGCGGAGCGGTGAGGCTTCCGCGTCGGCGATATCCGAGCTTGCTCGCCGGCGTCGTGAGGAGATCGAGCGCATCTTCGACCGCAGGTTGAAACGAGCACCCGTGCTAATGGTGCTTCCGCTCGGTCTCTGCGTACTGCCCTCGTTCCTATTGGTGGCGGTCGGTCCCACCCTTCGAAGCTTCACCGGCTAACCCCTAACCCACTCTCCCTCGCCGACTTGATCATAACGCGCCAATATTGCGCGGTCTGATAAA
>JBKJYP010000364.1:0-3519 GCA_046715695.1 Actinomycetota bacterium
AATGCAACCGGCAAGCGGGTGATCCGATCCAGGGTTCTATCCGGCACGAAGATCTCGATCGCCGCCGAAACGATCGCTCCGAGGAACACGAATGGCAGCGCTTCGATGAAGATGGCAGTGAAGATCAGTGTGAAGGTTTGCGCTACCTGGGTTTCAGCAAGATCGCTTGCTCGCCCGACGAGGGCGAGAATCACAACGACTGCTATGGCGGTGGCAGGTTGAACGCTTCCCGACCGACGAAGGGTCGGAGCCTCGACCACGGCCATCAGTTCGGATTGAGGTACGGATGTTTCGGCCGCGGGACCTTTTCGACATCGGTGGCATCGATGATCACTTCCTGGCCGACAGGATAGATCTTGCCCGTGACGCGTACCCAATCGTCTGCTTCGAACTGACCCGGTGGGGCGCCGAATATCCGCAGCTGGATGTTGACAGCATCTCCCGGGCAGCAGGTGATCATGAAACGGTTGAGCTCGAATTGATCGGCTCCTTTGGATCGGTTCCTCGTGATGAACCCGGTGAAGCTAGAGATGCTGCCTGCACGCGCGGCCAACTGATCCAGCTCGCCGTTATAGGCCAAGCCAAAGATGTCGAGGAAGGACAGATCCCCCTTGCTCAGATCCCGTCCTGTCACCGAGACATACGCCCCCTTCACTGAGGCGGAGCGTCTCGACACGGCGAAAGAGCCGAGAGTCGTGGGAGGGAACGCTGCGATCGCGATCGCCGGCGCGACCAACAGCGCCAGGCTCCGCATCTGGGGACGCGACAACCGCTCGGGATGGGGGCTCTTCGCGGTGAGTAGTCGCCCCACCATGGCGAGGGTCAGAGTGATCGCTCCGAGGGGAGCGAGCCAGGTCGTCCGGCTCGCTAGGTAGAAGGATGTCCGGCCGCTGAAGATCACGAACCAGAAACAGCCTGCCCAAACCGCGAGTGCGGCTCCCGTCGCCAGACGGCTTTGGCTCCAGGTCGTCTTCATCGAACCAATACTTCGATCCACAGAGTGCCGATGAGGGTGACCCCCATTACCGTCACGACGACCGTCTTAAGGAACCCTTTGGAGAACGTCGCCCTATAGAGGAAGGCGAGCTTTGCATCGAGCAACGGGCCTGCGACGAGGAATGCCAATTGGGGGCCGACACCGAACTGAACGAACGAGGCAGCAACGAAGGCATCCGATTCGGAGCAAAGCGACATCGCGAAGGCCAGCCCCATCATCGCGACGATGCTGACTATCGGCGTGTTGGCCACGGATCCGAGGACAGATTGAGGCACGAGTGTCTGCAGGATGCCGGCGACCGCGGCACCCATGATGAGGAAGCGCCCCATGTAGGCGAAGTCACCGGCGAAGTAGCCGAAGAAGGTCTTCCATCGACTTTCGCCGCCGTGTTCGTGATGCTCGCAGGACTCACCTTCCTTACAACCACAACCGGCCGATGGCCCGCAGCCGCATCCCGAGAGGTCGTCGGCGGAAACCTGGCGCAGGAATCCTTCTCTCGACCGTTCTCCCACGACCCACCCGACGATCATCGCCGCGATAAGCCCCAATCCAACCCGGCCCAGCACCATCGGCCAGAAGATGTCCCTGCCTCGATACGCGATCGAGGTCGAGACGATCACGATGGGGTTGAGGATCGGCGCGGCCAGCATGAAAGTCACGGCTGCTGATGGAATCAGGCCTCGATCGATCAGCCTCCGCGCAACTGGGACCGATCCACATTCGCAGACGGGGAAAGCGAAACCCGCGAGGCCGGCAGCGGGGATCTGCAACGGCTCGGGAAGACGACCTATACGAACAAAGAAGGAGTCGGGTACGAAGGTACCGATCACGGCTGCGACCAGTGCGCCCAGCATCACGAGTGGTACCGCCCCGATCATCAGAGAGCTGAAGATGACCATGAAGTTGGATGCAGCCCCGATATTCAGCGAGCCGGTCAGGTAGGTGGTGAGAGCCAGCGCGGCCGACCCGGCCAGGAGCCATCTCGAGAGGCGCCGGGTCTTTCGCTCGGGCTCCGTGGCAGGTGCACGGTTGATCAACTCGGGCGGGGCGATCGAGGCCACCGTGTCGACCATCAGCAGTACTTTCCGAATGTGACGGCGATCGCGGGGAACGCGTCCGCGAACACCGCCCCCCCCGAAGCCGCGCGCAGATGGAGAAGCTCTTTCAGGACCACCTCGCTCGAGAGCTTGAGGTCGGCCAAAGCGTCCTGATCGACGAAGATCCCGCCCGGGATCAGCGCATCGATCAGGGCCCGCCGGCCTTCGATCGCGCCTTCGAGCAGTTCTCTTGATCGCGAGGCGTCTAGCGGTCGGATGGTCGCGGGCTGGTCCCCTGTGGCGGTAACGACCACGGTGAGTGACCCAGATGCCACCTTTTGGGAGGTCGAAACCAATCGCCGGATCGCTGCGTCCAGCTTGTCGCGGGAACCTCTCAGTGTCACTGCCAGCAGGTCAGCGGAATCGTCTCCGCCGAATCTTGCCGACCCCAATAGGTCGGTCGCAGCCGCTACTTGGTTCTCGACCGAAGCCTTGGCCGGAAGGAGTTTCTCCACGTCTTTATCTCCCCCGACATACCAACGTCCCCCTATGAGACCTCTATCGGCTGGGTCCGCCCCCACGAGACCTATCAAGGGACGCTGATGCATCTCCTCGTCAAGATCGTCGCCGAGGGTCGCGATCACGTTGATCGGCGACTCTTTCCCCCACGCTCTGACGAGGTCCCCGGAGTCATCACGTACCAAGGTCCCGGTCATGCCGTGTTGAGCAGGGAGTCCCCCCGTGCCGATCGTTGTGAGGATGGCGGCGGGATCGAGGGGTTGAGAGGTGATGCGCGCGTCCAGGGTCCCCGTGCCCTCAGCCTGGAGCGAGCGAAGGTATGGCCAAGAATCCGTGTCCTCGATGTCTGAGCTTCCGACATCCACTAGAACAACCTCGAGGACAAGCTGCGGCCTCTTTCCTGAGGCCACTCCCTCGATCGTCTTGCCTGACCGGACCTCGGGATGTTTCCGATCCAGATCGATGATTTCAGCGATCGTTGGGGCCACGTCGTCGAGTCCGGGGCCGTCCGCTATAGGGACACCTCTGTTCACGCCGGTGCCCCAGAAGATGAGAGGCACGCGGACCCCAGCTCCATCCTGAAGGGAAGGCCAGGCGACGGGAGTTCCGTCTCCGATCGAAGCGGGTGCGAACCCGACTATCGGTCGCTCTCCGGCGATCGCGAGCAGATCAGGTGTGCGGCCCTCGTAGAAGCCTCGTTCGAGAGCCTCACGTAGGGAAGGCGGCAGCGAGCAGAAGGGGACCTTGGAGATCGCCTGTGCCTGAGCTTTACATGAGTCGTTGAAACAGATCATGCGTAAGGCTGCAGCCGGGATCCCGACGAGCAATCCGACGATCGAAAAAGCCACCGCACGAGATCCCAGCTTTACGCGGCTGAGGCGGTCCATCTCAACAGATCCCAACGAGCAGTGGGTAGGGGTTAACAGGCCCACCACCACCCGGGTGGTACTCGAAGTGCACGTGAGG
>JBKJYP010000365.1:0-5950 GCA_046715695.1 Actinomycetota bacterium
GGTCCGGCTATGGAGTGGTCGTGGACGATATCCAGGTCGAGCTTGGCCAGAGCTTCGGTAGCCAGTGCCGAGTGGACGAGCTCGGGCATCGACTCACCCAGACGCTCCGACGGTGGGATCTTGTAGGTCCGGACGAACCGAGCTGCAGTGGTCGCGTGGCCGGCTCCGATCAAGGTGACCTCGTGGCCGCGGGCGACGAGGCCCTCGGTGAGCCAGTGGCAGAGCCACTCGATGCCTCCGTATCCCGCCGGCGGGATCTGGAACCAGGGCGGGGCGACCATCCCGATCCTCAGAGCCCGCCCGGCTCTACTGATAGCCATACTCCGGATCATTATGCAGCGGATCTCTTCAGGTTCTCCCTTCGAGATTATTGGTCGAAGCTGTTTTACGGGGGGCCGGACCTGGGTAGGGCTCCTTGGTGGCACCCCAAACCGGGCAACATCTGGCCCTAGACGAAACTCTTGCCGACCTGCGTGAGCTGATAGACCAGGCTCAGATCCTGGCGGAGAACGGTCAACACGCCGCCCTGACTCACCATCTGTTGAGGCTCGGTCGCACCCTTTATTCCGCTATCGCCCTCACCGAGATCTCTCCTACCGGCGGACAGTTGATCGATCTGAGGAACCCAGGCTCCTAAACGTTCGTCTGACTTTCGAGTAGCGCTCCGGATCCTTGTGGGCCGCGAACTCGTTGTAGTTATCGAGACGACGAATCGGAGGAGACATATGAGGCATCGAGCCATCTTGGCTATCGGCGCACTGATAGTTCCATTGCTCGTGGCCGCTCCCATGCTCTATTCGCCGGCCATCGCCCAGACACCGGGGCCCGTTGCCACTTCGGGGACGGCTACTGCGTCGCCCCAACCATCCCCCTCGGGTGAGTCGGATCTAGGTGTAGCCATCACTGTGTCCAACGTGGCTCCTCCCGTCGGGAGCGATTTCGATGTCGTGGCGTCTGTCGTCAATAACGGCCCCCAGGCTGCGACGAGAACTGAAGTCATATTGAACTTCGGGCCCGGCATCGGTTATCGAACGGCTAGCTCGACCGACCCCACGGATAGCTGCACGCTCCAGACCTACTCGGATCCTCCTCCGCCTAGCAGTGGCCCCGAGCCCGCCTCCTACCCGTATTACGAGGGGGCCCAGGTCACATGCGCTTTGGGCGAGCTTGCCCCTGGTGCGACCGCAACCATCACGCTCGGCTTCCGTCGGACCGCCGCGCAGGCGAGCCCCATCGGCGCCGGCATCTATTCCGACATGGCCGACCCGAACTACGAGAACAACTACTCGAACGTCGATCTGGAGCCTGATCGCTCGAACCCTGCTGAAGTCTCGATCCTCATGACCGGGCCCGCCAGGGCGAAGGTGGGAACCACGTTCCACCTCTTGATCACGGCCAAGAATGCCGGGCCGGCAACGGCCGATGGCGCGACCATCCTGGGCGACATGCCGGGGGGCATGGAGCTGGTTTCGATCGAAGGGCCGAGTTGCACGGTCACCGGTAGCGGTAGCTCATCAGAGCCCGTCCGACCGGACCCGTACAACTCCTTCCAGTCCTTCCGCTGTGACGTGGGATCGATGGCTGCGGGTTCCACGCGCGCAGTGGACGTCACCGTGAAGCGGACCCTGCCCGACGATCTGTATGCGAACGCCTACATCCAGGTGAGCAACTATCAGGAGAACAACGAGAACGACTACACCTATTACACCCTCGGTCCGGACACTTCGGATCCGGCAGACGTCTCGTTGAGCATGTCCGCCCCGGCCTCACCGGCGGTCGATTCCAACTTCGACTACACGATCGTTGTGGCCAACGTCGGTCCGAACACGGCGAGAGATGTCGTCGTCACCGACATGTTGCCGGAGGGTGTCAGGTTCGGTTCGGTCCAAGCTCCCGCCGGAACGTGCAGCTCCACCCAGGGACAGACAGAGCCGGGACCCGAGCCGAAACCGATGCCGGCCGATGGCGCTCCCCAGGACTCGACGAGTCCTCCCAGCTACTACAACCAGGAAGTCAGGTGCGTCTTTCCTTCTATCGCCTCAGGTGACCGGGCGCGGATCGTTATCTCAGTGACTCGGATCAGCCCGTGGGACCAGTGGAACAGCGCATGGGTGACCACGGCCACGTATGACCCCGATAAGGAAGACAACTATGCGTCGGCGAGCATCAACGCGGATCCGTCCGTGACCTCCGACATCAGAGTGACGATGACCGGACCCCCCGCCACCCCTCTGGTTGGTGAGGGATTCGATCACACCTTCGAAGTGATCAACCAAGGTCCCGCAGATGCGACCGATCTTTATCTCGACAGCTATCTCCCAGAAGGTGTCCGGCTGGTGTCGGTCGCACCTTCGGATCCCTCGGTCTCATGTGACAACGCGGCCTACGGCACGGATCCCGTCGCTCCCAGCGACGGGACCACGAGTGGGGGAGGCGGGAGTGCCGGTGCCCAAGAGGGCTCGACACAGACGAGCACTGCCCCCTACCCGGGGTACAGCATCGACTACGTCTCTTGTCGCCTGGACTCGCTTGCGGCCGGTGCCTCGCGATCCGTCACGGTCAGCGCCAAACGGACCAAGGCATTCGCTCTATGGCTGAGCTCGTCGGTCTACTCCCGCAACTTCGACCCGGCCTACGAGAACAACTTCGCAGAGCTACAGATCACCCCCGACAAGTCCAACCCGGCGGATCTCCGAGTCAGGCTCGACGACGTCGGCAAGCCGGCCATGGATGAGAGGTTCAAGATCACCGGCCGCATCAGCAACGACGGACCATCGCATGCGGATGAAGTCTCCGCCATGATCTCTCTACCGAGCGGCGCAGAGTTCGTCGATGCGACGATCGACGGAGGGTCGTGCGAGCTTTCCTATGGTTATCCCGTGCATGCGACGGACGAGGGCTCCGCGGGTTCCAGCACCGGCACCACAGAACCCCAGCCCGCCGACAGCCCTCCGCCGCCGAGCGAGGATCGGCCGTACTACGGATACGGATCCCTCGTCTGCTCGGTGGCCCGGCTCGATGCCGGATCGGGAGCCGACTTCACTGTGACCGCGATCCGCAGGAGCCCGTACGAGGACTGGGTCAGTGCTTGGGTCTCAGCGGCCAACTTCGATCCCGACAACAGCAACGATCAGGCCGGTGTCGCGATCGAAGGCAAGCCTTACCCGGGACAGTGCTACTACGACTCACCCCCAGAGCAGATGCAGGAGCAGAACCCAGATTGCGATGGCGGAACGGTTTGCGGGACCAAGGGTTCCGATTCGATCGTCGTCGGCGATTGCCCCGTTGCCTCGGGGGCCGGTTCCGATGACGTCAAGATGGAAGCCGGTGCTTCCTCGGGAGGCTCCACGGTCAAGTCTGGGCGCGGCAACGACAACGTCCTCATCGACATCACCGGCGTGAGTCAAGAGCGACGTCGCTTCGAGATACATGCCGGCTCAGGTTCAGACAACATCACGATCAATGTCGCCCCCGGCGCGGGCGACGCGACCGTGGTCGTTTTCGGTGAGAGAGGCAACGACACGGTCACCGTTGACTCTGCGCTCGCGGGTTCGCGTCTCCGCATCATCGTGCGCGGTGGTGGTGGACGGGATGACATCCGCGTCCCCGGCCTGACTCGAGGCGCCCCCGGCATCAGGATCGAAGCTGGAGGCGGAGCAGACACGGTCTTCGGAGGACCCGGCCCCGACGCCGTTTTCGGTGGCACGGGTCGTGACCTGCTCGATGGTCGCGCCGGTGACGACACCGTCGACGGTGGATCCGACCCAGATCGATGCCGTGGCGGTCCCGGCCGGGACAGGGTCACCGCCTGCTAGCCACTTCCGTCCGTTCGACCACGAAGGGAATAGGCTGAGCCCCATATATGCGGGGGCGAAGGGTCGCGGCGGTTGTCGGCGCTATCGGGATAGTGGTCTCGGGCGCCCTCCCGGCACGTCCGCAGGAGGGCCCACCTAGGGTCGAGGATCACCTCCGGGCCTACTCCATCGTCCCCGCCGGCCAGGAAGGCAACGTCTCCGTGCCGGAGTTTCTGTCCGAGAACTACGGCGCTCACTACTCGGATCAGTTGGACATGTACGCGTCGATCGCCGACGTCGACGACATCAAGCCGTCAGACATGCTCGACTACTTCCATTCCATGAGCTTCGGTCCCGGCAACGACATCGAACGGACCTACGATCCGGCCCCCGGCGTCACCGTCTACCGAGACGGCTTCGGGATCCCACATATCTACGGGGACAGCCTGACCTCCGCGTCCTTCGCTCTGGGCTACGTCGCCGCGGAGGACCGGCTCTGGCAGATGGATATCTTCCGTCACGCGGCGCGCGGGACGCTGGCAAGCTTCGTGGGACCGGGAGCGGACGGGGAGCTACTGGCGATGGATATCGCCACCCGGCGGGAGGGCTACACCGAGGCTGAGGTCACCGGGATGTTCGATCTCTGGGATGACCGCTTCGGAGCCACGGGTGCTCAGATGCAGGAGGGCCTTCTCGCTTACAGCGACGGGATCAACGCCTACATGCAGACGCTCATAGCGAACCCCGCCGAGCTGCCGGTCGAATACACCGCCACGTTCAATCCCAACCCGATCTTCCCGACCCCCTGGACCCCAGAGGACACCTTGTTCCTCGTGATCCTCCAGCTGCGATCTTTCGGCGAGACGGCAGGCTACGAGGCCCGCAACGCAGGTCTCTACGAGCATCTCGTCAACCGGCTCGGTTCGAAGCTCGGTCCGAGGGTGTACGACGACCTCGTCCGGAGCAACGACCCACGCTCCTACACCTCGATCTCTCCCGGACAGGCTCGTTTCCCCGCTCAGGATCTCGGGCGCATCGACATGAGCTCTGTCGCGATCCCCGATGACGCGGCCGAGATCGCGGCGGGCGTCGTCGCGGAGCAACGGTTGCGCAGAGAGGTGTTGGGCTCCCTCGGCTTCATGGGCCCGGCTTCGAACGCGATCATCGTCTCCGCCAAGGAATCCGAGACGGGCAACCCGTTGGAGTGGGGCGCTCCTCAGGTCGGTTATTCGGTGCCGCAGTTCTTCATCGACATCGATGTCCATGCTCCCGGGGTCGATTTCCGCGGTCCCGCCGTCCCCGGCGCATCCGTATTGATCCCTCTCGGCAGAGGCCGCGACTACGCATGGTCACTCACGACCGGCTTCTCGGATGCGGTAGACACACGGGTCGAGAAGCTCTGCCGGATGGACGGTGCCAAGCCGACGGTCGACTCAGAGGCCTACATGTTCCAAGGGGAATGCCGGCCGATGCAGGTCCGTACCGAAACCTTCATCAGTAAGCCGACGGCCACGACGCACACGCCGCCGGAGGTGATCACTCGGAGCTTCGCCCGGACGCTGCATGGTCCCGTCTTCGCTCGGACGACGGTCAACGACAAGCCTGTGGCTCTCGTCCACGAGAGATTCTTTTGGTTCAAAGAACTGGACTCGATCCCGCAGTTCTACCGGTGGAACACGCAGGTCCGCTCGGTGCATGACTTCCAGGACGCGGCCGGCGATTTCTCGATGTCCTTCAACTCCTTCTATGTCGACTCCAAGGACATCGGCTACTTCCACGTCGGGTATCTCCCCTTGCGTCCCAAGGGGATGCATCCGTCATTGCCGACATGGGGGACGGGGAAGTGGGAGTGGCGCGGACGCCGGCCTTTCAGGCTTCAGCCCCAGGTCATCAATCCCAAGCTGGGCTGGCTGGCCAACTGGAACAACAAGCCCGCGATCGGGTGGGACAACTTCGACGACTACAAATGGGGCGCGATCCAGCGCGTGCAGCTCCTCGCGGATGGGATGCGCCGAATCACGGCCGGCTCCAACAAGGCGACGCTCGAGGAAGTGGTCGAGGTGGCCATAGACGCCGGCACGCGCGACCCCAGGGCCGTGTACCTCGGAACTCAGATGCTCGGCTGGGCGTCGGAGACGGCACGGACGGCGGGCAAG
>JBKJYP010000366.1:0-4039 GCA_046715695.1 Actinomycetota bacterium
CAACCGCCAGTGCCCGGCAGACCTCGTACATCCGTTCATCGCTTAACCGCCCTAGACGTTCGACGAGCGTCCCTATCGAAACGCTCTCGACGGAATCGAGGTTCACCGCCGATGGGAGTGGCACCGGATCGTCGGCGGGCTCGAGCAGAACCTCACTTGCGATGCCACGGATAGTCGTCGTGCAGGGTCCTATCAGCGCCCGACCGAGGCGAGGGATGGCGACATCACGTGAGAGCACGACCACAGGTCGGCGGCCCACCTGAGGTAGCTCGCACCACCAGATCTCGCCTCGAGCAGGGAGGGTGCTCAAGAACCGGCCGCCGCCGCTCGGAAGGAAGCCAAGTCGCCCCACTCGTCGTTGGTTGTCAGCGGCTCCTTGTCATACGCGGCGTAAGCCGCATCGATCTCCGCTGCGCGATTACGAGCCACGAGCGCGGCAAGGGCCTCTTCAACCAATAGGGAGTCCGGAACGCCGGCGCGCAGCCGCCGTGCTGTCTTCAGCAATCCCTCGTCGACGGTGGTACTGATCCGTGCCCGTGGCATGCCACAACTGTAGCATAGACGTGCCACGGTCGGGGGCACGTCACCCTTGGTCACAACAGAGCGATCACGAATCCGTCTGCGCGTCGGCCTCCTCCTGCGCCTTGGCAAGGGCTTCGAAATTGCTCCACAGCTCGGGAGCATCGAGCACACGGCGAGCCTCAAGCAGCACCGGCCCGACCCTGGTCCACCCGAGCTGCGCAGGAACCCAGTCGAGCACAAGCCCCTCGTCAATGAGGCCCCGCTTCCAGAGCATGCCGTAAAACTCGAAGTAGGTTGAGTACTCGTTGACATAGATGCGCTCATCCGAGTCCCAGGCGTAGCGGTCGAACCAACCTTCGCCAACTTGGACAGCATCCGTCCAAACGAATCTCTTCGCCTCAGGACTGTGCCTGAAAACTTGCTCGATCTGCAGCAACAGCTGGATATCTTCGCGCGTAGCGGCCACGCACTCTCCTTTCGTCCCTATCCATCTTGATGGTGGGCTGGGTCTGTTGTGCTCCGGCTACACCAACCGAGAAATGCTAGTGCTCGCCGCTACAGGTGTCAGGTGACCATAGTCCTCGGTCGTTCTCACGTGCCTCCCGCTGGAGTTGGACGAAGAGGTCGGCGTGACGCACATCGGGTGGGTAGGTGTATGCGCTCGCGTACCCGTTGACGACAAGCCGAGCGTTCGCCATCTCTTGTCCGATATAGATGTAGCGAAGGAGGCGGTCGAAACGATCGCGGTCCTCGACATCTTTGACCATCCGCACGTCGACCCCTTCGAGCAGATCGGTCGTCGCCCGCGAAGCCTCCTTCCCGAAGCACTCGACGGGGCTCCCGGGCTTGACGGTCTCGGGGGTATCGATGCCTATGAGCCTCACGCTGTATTCCTCGCCCTTCTCGACCTCACCGGCCCCTGGACCGCCGGTGATCTTCGTGATCCGGGCGATGACGGTATCCCCGTCGACCACCCGGACGATCTTGGCCGCCTCGAAACCGCCCGGCTCCTCGCTCCACGTCGCGGGGGCCTGGACCTCGAGCATCGTAGGCGGGCCTACCGGCGCACAGGCGGATAGCAGGAGGGCGAGGGGGGCTAGGACGAGAAGGGCTAGGACGAGTCGGTTTCGCATCAGGTCACACTAAGCATCGGGTGTGACATAAGAGGTGATCTACGCCACACGGGTTTAGTCTTCGGCCTTCGTTCGAACAACCGTGTTGGAGGAGGCTCGAATGTCAGATCGTCCAGATCCCGAGGTCTTCGCTCAGGCGGTCAGTCAACTCTCCGAAGACGAGCTGGCGAAACAGATCGACAGCATCGGTCACGACGATGTGCTGGAGCAGATCTTCACCGGGATGCAGGACGCGTTCCGCGCGGACAAGGCGAAGGACGCCTCCGCTACGATCCATTACGCGATAAAGGCCGATGGCGACGTCAAGCACTGGACGGTCGAGGTCAAAGATGGAACGTGCAAGACCTTCCAAGGCGAGCCCTCCGAGCCACGCATCACTCTCAAGGTGGGGATCGTCGACTTCGTTCGGCTCATCTTCAACCAGGTACAAGGACCTCAGCTGTTCATGCGGGGCAAGTTGAAGCTGAAGGGCGACATGATGTTCGCGATGCAGATGCAGGGATGGTTCGATCAGCCGGGCCGTTCCTCTAACTGAGCATCGGGATCATCTGCCGCACTCGCTGTTCTCGCTCACCGCTTGTCCGGAAGGTACCGAGAGACAGCCACGGCCCCCCATCGACGCGCCAGCTCGCGGTCCATGTAACCGTCACCGCGAGCGCGTAGCGTCCCCGCTCCTCATACGTGTGCCGGACGTCACCCGGCGAATCTTCGCTCCAAGGACTGCCGGGACCCGTGGTTCTCTTGCTCGAGGCGTCACCGAGATCCCATAGATAAGAGGAAGGGACGGCTCTGGCTTCCACAGTGAGCCCCGGGACCGACGCCGATGCCGAGATCTCACTGGGGGCCGGGTCGAGCCACATGTAAGTGGGAAGGCCGGCCATACCCGCTCGCGGGGCGGTTGCGATGGTGACCGTCGGCGCGAGAGCGATCATCTCGTCATACGCGATCGAGGCAAGCTCCTCGGGCGCAGGCAGAGGTCCCGCCCCCGTTCCCGTCTCACCCTCTGGATCCGACACGGAGACCGCGCCGCAGTCACCGGTTGAATCGATAACAGAATCAACCGGGATCCCCCCGTCGCCGTAGACGGGTAGGCAGTTGTGCAACGAGATGTTCGTCGCGATGGGGATCTCGTCGCCGCCAGCGCTCGATGAGCCCGAAGAGTTGGATGAGGACGTGCTCGATCCTCCGCTTCCCCCACCGTCCTCTCCCGGCTCGAAACCGGTCGCCTCGACCTCGACACCCTGATCTGAGCCATGGGTGATCACTTCTGCGTCCGGTTCTCCCGCGAGAACGGGGGCCGGGACCACCAGGAGAAAAAGAACAACGAGCAGCGCGGCGGGGACCCTCATCGAGTGAACTCGCGTGCCCGGACGACCCGGCCCGAATGGATCAACCAATCCTGCCCCCGCAGTCGCATCTCCCAAACGATCACCTGGAGCTGTGGCTCCCCGATCGTCACATCGAGGCCCGAGGCATCGAAGTAAGAGGGGGTGACGACGACCTTCTGGCGGACCCTTGCGGAGACGTCACCGGCCGCGAGGAGGTCCAGGTCGAGGGTCTCGAACGTCGTCCTATCGGTGATGTTCGAACTGTGAAGCTTCTCGACCTCGGCCTCGGCGGTTGCGACGGCCGGGCCGTCGGCGGTGAACGCCCATCGAACAAGCGTGTGATCACTCTCTGCATAGACCCGCAGCCTCATCTCGTCGGCCGCCCGGAAGCCCGCCAGCGGACGAGGACCCTGGGACGTCGCCGCGGAGGCCGGAACGGGAAGCCCGCCGGGAGCATCCGCTAGGAGGGAGATCAGTACCAGCGGGAAGAGAAGGATCGACAGGACCAGGACGGAGGGAAGGAAGCCCCGTTCGGCAGCGACTCCCTCGGTCCGCTTCGCCCACACTGCTTGGCCATCAGACACCCGAGGCTTAGCCAGGGCAAGCAGAAACTCGAAGTTGTTTCGCGCTCAGTCGCCAAATGGACCTGCGGGTCAAGAAACCTTTCGCTACCCTGAGCGTCGAAGTTGCTACACGGAGGCAAGAAGTTGCTACACGGAGGCAAACCGGAGGGGGAACGAAGATGTCAACGACCATGGTTCTGGATGAGCTGCGTGACGCGGGGCTGATCGACGGCGCCGGCGCTCCGCATCTCACCGACAAGGGTTGGGACTGGCTGCGGATCCTTGAGGATGCTCGAGGGATGCAGGCTGCCGACTCCGACTGGGCCGCTGACCTGGTGCTATCGGTGAACGGACTATCCCGATAGCCAGCTAGATCAAGTCTTCAAAGGGCCCGGCTTTTGGCCGGGCCCTTTTTCTATGTCGCTATCCATCCGCCAATGCTCGGGCCTGACTCGCGAGACCCGACATCCCCAGCTCCTCCGCCGCCGAGATG
>JBKJYP010000367.1:0-4041 GCA_046715695.1 Actinomycetota bacterium
GCCCTCGCTGCCACAGGTCTCCATATCGAATTCCTGCGCGAGGATCCCGCCGGCGAGTGGGACCTGCCGTTCATGGAACAGATGGAGGACGGGCGCTGGCGGATCCCCCCGAACAAGGGAGAATTACCGCTTTGGTTCTCCTTGAAGGCGACCAAGCACTAGATATGACAGAACAACCCTCGGACTACATCGAGGCGAATCGCGCGGTCTGGGAGGGGTGGACGGAGCGCGGCTTCACCCCAGGGTTCCACAAGATCCAACCGTTCAAGTCGGGCGAGGAGATACTCCAACCGTTCGAGATCGAAGAGCTCGGCGACGTCACCGGCAAGTCATTGCTGCACCTTCAATGCCACTTCGGCCTGGACACCCTGGCCTGGGCGCGACACGGCGCGGTGGTGACGGGCATGGACTTCTCGGAGCGCTCGATCGGTCTCGCGCGGGAACTCGCACAGGACCTGGGGTTCCCGGACGCTACCTTCGTGCGGTCCGATGTCTACCTCCTCGAGAAGCTCTTGGAGGATCGTTTCGACATCGTCTACACCTCGTTCGGAGTGCTCGCGTGGCTTCCGGACCTCGCGTCCTGGGCACAGGTGATCGCACACTTCCTCAAACCTGGAGGCACTTTCTACATCGCTGAGTATCACCCGTTCCCACTCGTCTTCGACGACGAGGGCGACATCCGTTCTCCCCAGATCAAGAACCGCTACTTCCCGGACAAGGGGCCAACCGCGTATCCGGGTGACGATGCTGGGGGTCAGTTCACCGTGTTCGGGTGGCCGTACACACTGGGCGGCGTGGTGACCGCGCTGGCGACCGCTGGTCTACGGCTCGAGTTCCTACATGAGTTCCCCTTCTCGGAATCACCACATGTGAACTACCTGGTCCCAACCGATGACGGCACCTGGAGTCTGCCGGCTGAGATAGAAGGCGACCTCCCACTTCTGTTTTCGATCAAGGCAACCAAGCCGGATGGGTCGCGCCCATGACGCAAGCGACGATCGCGCAGGAGCTTGCTCGCACGGAGCTATTCGCCGGCCTTGGTCAGGAGATACTCGAGATCCTTGGTGCTCGGGTCATCGAAAGGCCCTGCCGGCGTGGACAGATCCTGTTCCATCAGGGCGACGCGGGAGATTCCTTGTTCGTCCTCGCGGCGGGTCGCCTGAAAGTAGTTGTCTCCGCAGCAACGGGACAGGAGATGGTGCTCACCACCCTCAAGCCGCCAGACACCTTCGGGGAGCTCTCCCTGGTCGACGGCCTTCCTCGCTCGGCGTCGGTTGAAGCGCTCGAGCAGTCACGCGTCCTCATCATCAGCAGAGCGGCATGGCAGACGCTGATCGATGAGAACCCGGTCCTAACCGGAGCCCTGCAAGCTGCTCTCTCCAGGATGCTCAGAAGGCTCACCGATCAAGCCGCGGACTTCGTGTTCCTCGACCTACCGGGTCGCGTAGCGAAGCTGTTGGTGCAAGCGCACGCGGATGCAGGCGGCGTCATGGAGTTGGACCTGCACCTCACCCAAGGTGACATCGCACGGATGGTCGGCGGATCGCGCCAAGCGATCAACCAGATCCTGGGCAATCTGAGCCAGCGTGGATACATCGACATGGATGGTCGCAGCGTCACGATCAAGAACATCGAAGACCTGCGAAGACGCGCTGGCCTAGGGCCCTGACGGGGGGCCGACCGCTCTAAGCGATGTCACGTCTCCGGAAGAACGCAACGGCAAGTGCGAAGATCCCAGCCGAGTACACCGCGAGGAGCGACGCCGCGGCAGCGCCCGAATGCCCCAAAGGATCCCCCTCCAGGTCCCCGAACAGGACCAGCACGGCGTTGTCACCGATGAGCCAGCCGGCCCACGAGGGCTTGAAGCCGCGGACCATCCCTTCGATCACTGCCAGATACACGAACCCGATCCCCAGTGCGGCAGCCGTGTTGCGCCCGATCGCGGCCAGAGAGAAGCCGAACAGTCCCGCCATCGCCGCCAGACCGGCGGAGCGAAGCACCAACATCCACGTGTCCATCCACCACTGCCCATCCACTCCTGCCATAGATCCTTCGAGGGCGCCCGCGGGATACATCGCTCCGATGAAGAATGCTTGAAGCAGCAACACCCATCCGAAAGCAACGATGCTGAGGGCGATCGCCTTGGCCGCAAGCACCCGGACCCGCCGGCGTTCCCACGTGAGGGTCGTCGTGATCGTTCTGTCCTTCCACTCCGCTCCGATGAACGAGGCTCCCAGCAACCAGCCGAGCATCATCAGCGGCACGCTCAGAGTTCCAACGATCCACGGCATATCCGCGTAACGAAAGCGCGGGTCTGATCCATAGTTCTCATCACGACAGAGCTGTTCGATGTCCTGAACCTCCGGTGCTGGTTCCTGACTTGCGGCCACCTCGGCGCGCTCCATGCAGTTGGCGATATCCGCCTTGTGTTGAGCCTGTGCTTGCGCGACCCGCTCGGGTGAATCATCCGACGTGACGAATGAGATCGTGCCGATGACCGCGAACGCGGCCACCACTAGGGCCGTGAGCACCTTGAACAGCCGGCGCGAGAAGAGGCGTCGAAGCTCGACCGTGATGAGCGTCTTCATGCCGCTACCCCCTCGTCTGTGTCTGCCTCCGTGAGCGAAAGGAACACCGTCTCGAGATCGGTCTCTTCGGGGCGAAGCTCCCCCGCGTAAAGCTCGTTGCGGGCGAGCGTCTCGGAGATGAGCGGCCCCTGATCCGCTCCCACATTGGCGCGGAGGAACCCGTCCTCGCGCTGAGTCGGGATGCCTGCCGCGTTCAGGACCGCGAGAGCCCGACTAGCGTCCTCTACACGCACGATCATGCTCGTCGCGGCGCCTTTGGCGAGAACATCCGAAACCGCGCCGGTCGTTACACACCGGCCCCGAGCAAGGATCGCCACATGATCACAGGTCTGCTGCACCTCGGATAGGAGATGACTCGAAACGAACACCGTTCGGCCCTCGGTCCCAAGGCGTCGGAGAAGCTCCCTCACCTCCCTGATCCCTGCGGGGTCGAGCCCATTAGCCGGCTCGTCGAGGATCAAGAGATCTGGGTCCTTCAAGAGCGCCGCGGCGATGCCCAGCCGCTGGCGCATCCCGAGTGAATAGTTCTTGAAGAGATCGCCCTCGCGTCCCCGGAGCCCCGTGGCCTCCAGCACCTCGTCGATCCTTCGCCTATCGATCCCGTCCATACGCGCGAGCAGTTCGAGGTTCCGCCGTGCCGAGAAGTTCGAGAACAGAGCCGGGCTCTCGACGATCGAACCGACACGGCGCATGACACTTGGGTCGTCGCTCGGGTCGACACCGAACATCCGGCATGAACCGGCGGTGGGCCGGACGAGACCGAGCAGGCATCGGATCGTCGTCGTCTTGCCCGACCCGTTGGGCCCGAGGAAGCCGAAGACCCCGCCCGCCTCGACACGCAGATCGAGCCCGTCGATGGCGACCGTCGAGCCACCGCGCAGCTTGCGGTATTCCTTGCGCAACCCCGTGATCTCGATGACGCTCATCGGGGGATCCCGTACGACACGGGAGCGGCTCCGCCGGAAGGACCCGACGCCGGGCGAGGCAGCGAAAGGCCTAGCCGGACGAAACCCACTCCGATGAGAGCGGCGAATGCCGCCGTGCTGACGGCGGCGCCGAGCCAGAAGAGCGAGCCGGCGAGGGCGGCGACCACCGCGCCGGGGAAGCAGAGGGCATGCGGCCACGCTCCGGCCGCGATCTCCCCGCCGAGACGGATCCGACCGATCCCATAAAGCGTCAAGCCGATCCCGGTCAGCAAGGGACCGAAGAAGAGGAATGGCCAGACTGCCAAGACCGATAGTCCCAACCCGGCGAAGGCGATCCGCGATCCGACCCGCCCCGCTCCCTCGATCTCGCCTTGATGGGCTTGCTGGAAGGCCCAGAGCGCGACGATGAGCAGGACGCTGCCTACCGAGAGGGCGCCGAGTGTGAGCCACCAGGGCATCGGATTATCCGCGATCAAGCCCGAGTACTCGAGGTCATCCAACATCGAGCCGACCCCGCCGGTAGTCCA
>JBKJYP010000368.1:0-5854 GCA_046715695.1 Actinomycetota bacterium
GGCGGGAAGAGCGAGATCTCGGCAGGGCCGGGAGGGGTGCGCTCACCGGCTCATCATTGCCGACTTGATAAGTCAGACGTAGACTTGGATTTCGATTGTAAGAAATCGGTTATGGGAGGGATTCCGATGCTCAAGACTCGATCGGCCGGAACCAAGGCTTTGATCGCCGCCATGCTGGTTCCCGCGGCTATCGCGACTTACGCCGGCTCGGCAGCAGCTCACGTGGCCGCTTTCGATTCGAAGGTATCGATCAAAACCGACGGCGGAAAGCTCGTGGGGGCGGTTACGTCCGACAAGCCCCGTTGCGAGAGGAATCGCGATGTGGCGGTCTTTCTTGTCGAAGACGGAAAAGACTCGAAGGTGGACGATGCCAGTTTCAACGACGGTGAGTGGAGCCTCAAGGTCGGAGACCTGACCGGTGACGTTTACGCCAAAGTGACCAAGAGGGTCTTCGGTGGCTACGGTCACCAACACACCTGCTCCGCAGATAAGTCTCGCGTTATCTCCCTTTAGCTACTCTTAGCACCGCAAGGAAGAGCCAGAGCAGATGCTCTGGCTCTTCTTCTGGGGAGAACGCTAGGGAGTGGGCTCGATCTCGTAAACGCTGTCCCACCACTTCCCGGTCACGAACAGACGATCCTGAGACTTCAGGTAGGCGATGCCGTTCGTCACGTCGGCTTTGCCTTTCTCGTTCTCGGCTTGGCGAAGCACACCGAGGTCGAGCCAGCCAACGACGCGGCCGTTAGCCGGATCGATGCGGACGATCCGATCCGTCGGCCAGACGTTGGCCCAGATCTCGCCGCGTATCCATTCCAGCTCGTTCAGCCCGGATACCGGCTCGCCGTTCTCAGTCACCCTTATCCGTCGCACTGAGTGGAATGTCTTGGGGTCCCTGAACTTGATCGTGTTGGTCCCATTACTCATGATGAGACGTCCTTTGTGGTCCGTGAGGCCCCAGCCCTCGCCCTTGTACGTGAAGCTCCGAACGAGCTCGAATTCGGGGTTGTAGACGAAGGCTTTGTGCTCCTGCCACGTCAGCTGATAGATCCGATCACCGATGACTCCGACACCCTCACCGAAGTACTCCGCGCTCAGCGCCGCCGACGCCTCGACGTTCCCGGTCTCCAGGTCGACCAGCCTCAGCTCCGACTCACCCTTCAAGCCCGTGCCCTCGTAAAGCTTCCCGGCCTCCCAGGAGAAACCCTGGGTAAACGCCTCGGGGTCATGAGGCCATTCCGCCACCACCGTGTATCCGCTCACGATCGGCTGACGGGAAGGAGGTGCAGGCGCGGCTTGGAACAAGCCGAGCGATAACAGGACCGGCATGACTAGATGCATGGCTCTATCTTGCACGAACTCCGGACGATCCGGCTGCAGTGAAGACGGCTTCCAGCGTGAGAAGCGGATTCGAGTTCTTCTTCAAGGCGGCCGCCCCCGCAAGGCACCTCTCGCTGCGGAAGAGCAGCGTGGAGCTCGGAAGGTCCGAGCGAGCCCATCTCTCCAGGTCCGCCATCCGATCCGGATTCGATACCTCGGACGCGGCGTCACCCCGGACCGCCACCACATCGCGATAGAAACCCGCGATCACATCGAGGGCCTCCATGACGACTTCGCTCTCGAGTCGTTTGAGCTCCCTCTTGTGTCTGTTGACGAGAGCTGTTCGCGCCCCCGCTGTGCCTCGCCCTTCGCCCGTCGTCTCCACCAGGTCGGCCAGCTCTTTCTTCTGCTCCTTCTCCCTCAGCTTCACGGCTTTCCCCGCGGTCGAGAGCACGCCGGCAGCGGCCTCGAGTCCGTCGGCCGGCGCAGCGATCCGATCACACAGCGAGAGCCATTCATCGCGTCGCTCCGCGGCCTGCGGGTCCACCGCCAGCTCATAAGCCCGCTCGAGGTCGCCTCCCGCGATCGATACAGCGAGGATCGCCGCTTCCAGGGCCGCACCGCGGGCGACGAGGGCAGCTCTGACCTGCTCCGGAGAGAGGGGGTTGAGCCTCACCAAGCGGCAGCGCGACCTGATCGTCTCGAGAAGTTCTTCTTCCTGATCGGTCAAGAGGATGAAGATCGTGTCTGGCACCGGCTCCTCTAGCGTCTTCAACAAGGCGTTCTGCGCGGACGGATTCATCCGCTCGGCCTCAAAGAAGATGAAGACCTTGAATGGGCCCTCATAGGGGGAACGGTACGCCTCCGGGATGACCTCTTCACGCACGACCTCGACCCTGATGAAGGTGCCCTCAGCCTCGATGCGGTGCACGTCCGGGAAACTTCCCCGCATCACTCGTTGGCAGGCCCGGCATCGACCGCAGCCTTGGCCGGGCTGTTCCGTGCATTCCAGAGCTGCCGCCATCGCGAGCGCCACCGCGCCTTTGCCGCATCCCGGCGGGCCCGCTAGGAGCCACGACGACGGCATCTCGCCGCGCTCCACCGCGTGCGCGATCGCTTCGATCGCCGGGGTCTGATGCAATCCCTCCCAGACGCTCATCTCGGCAGAGGACCTCCTAGGGCGGCGCCCCCAGGTTCGGGGAAAGAGATGACTTTCCCGAGCACCCGCTCTTCGAACGCATGGACGACATCATGGTGGATCTCTTCCGGCGTGCGGGATGCATCGAGGATGATGAACCTGTCCGCGTATCGCACCGCGAGATCCCGGTAAGCCGCATCGACTCGGTGATGGAAGTTCACTTCCTCGCTCTCGATGCGGTCGGGCTCCCCGGTCTTCCGCTGGACTCCGGCGTCTCCCTCCAATGCGAGATAGACGACGAGATCGGGGAGGACCCCTTGGGTCGCCCACATGCTCATCTCGTAGATCTCATCCAGCCCCAGCCCCCGGGCGATCCCTTGATAGGCAAGGGAAGAGTCGATGAAGCGGTCGGATATGACGACCTTGCCGGCCGCGAGCGCAGGCCTGATCACCTCCGCTACATGCTGAGCCCTGTCGGCGGCATAGAGGAGCGCTTCCGTCCGATGGTCCATCTCCTTGCGCTCGGGGTCGAGCAGGACATCGCGGATCGCTACTCCGATGGTTGTCCCCCCCGGTTCCCGCGTTCTGACAACATCGGTCCCCCGCGCGTTGAGCCACCCTTCCAGAGCCTCGATCTGGGTCGTCTTGCCGGCCCCTTCTCCGCCTTCGAACACGAGGAAGAAACCTTCGGTCCGCTCGGGTCCGCCTCGCCTCGCTCTGATCGCGAACATCGAGAGCCTCCCTCCGCCCATGACCACGAGGCCAGCCAACCAGAGCGTGATCCGGCTCCCCGGAAGAGCGAGTGATGCGCCGGAACTGAGGTCGATCTGGTGATCGCCGATCGCTCCGGCGATGAAGGGGAAGACCCCCAGCCCGACGAGTGTGCCGAGTCTGATCAAGGTGTAGGCCGCGCTGAATGTCCGGCCCCGCATCTCGTCTCGGGTCGTCTCCTGCATGAGCGAATAACCGGTGGAATAGGCGGTCCCTCCGAAGAAGCCGAGCGCGCTGGCAACGGGGATGGCCGCGTTCAAGGATCCGACGCTTGCGAACCCGATGAGGCTCGCACCCAGCAAGAACAGGGATGAGGTGAAAAGGACGTCCTTCTGGATCTTTCGTGCGAGGAATCCGGACGCGACCAGCCCGGCGATCATCCCAACGCCGAGGAAACCGATCACCGACGCGAACCCCCGCTCGCCTGCGCCGAGGACCTGGTCGGCGAACTCGACACCGAGGGAGAAGACACCGCCCGCCGCGGTGAACGTGAATGCGATCCCAAGTAGCCAGGGCCGGACCTGCTTGTGCCGGCGCACGAAACTCAAGCCTTCGACCAGGTCACGCTTGATACCGGTGAGATCGAACTTCTCACCCTTGCGGCGCGAGGCGGGGATCGTGAGCGTGGAGACCATGGCCGCGGAGAACAAGAACGTCAGGGAGTCGACCCATAAAGCCAAGGACTCGGGGTTCCCTGCAAGACCCTCCATCACGTTCACGTGGGTCGCCATCCATGTCCCCAAAGAGGCGAGACCGAAGAAGACGATCGAAGCGAGTGGCCACGGCCCATAGATGGCGATCAGGGACAACGAGTTGGCCTGTGTCAATTGGTTCGTCGGGACGAAATGCGGCAGCGATGCGTCTTTGGCCGGACCCCAGACGAGTGTCAGCGACTCGAGCACGGCCGAGGCGAGCAGCAGGTAGATGAGGTTCGGGAAGAAAGGCAGCGAGAAGATCACGACCGCGCGGATCAGGTCGGCAACGACCATCGTCTTGCGGCGGTCCCAGCGGTCGGCGAGCACGCCGCCGAGCGGTCCGACGATGAATCCCGGAAGGACCCTGGCGGTCATGACCGCCCCGACGGCGGGGGTGCCTCCGATCCTGTCTGCGAAGACCGCTATGGCGATGACCCCGCCCCAGTCCCCCAGGCTCGAGACCGTCTGTGCCGCGAAGAAACGGAAGAAGTTGCCGTTGCGCAGCAGCGCCCAGGACGAGCCCGGCGTGGCCTCGGGCGTCACGACCTTTATGTGCCGGGGCTGCTGCGGACTCTGGATGACTGCTCCTCTTTTCGAAACCGTAGTTAAAGACGGCGTAGGACCTAATCCTAGGTGCGTCCACCCCTTCCTGGGCGAGATGCCGAGCGCGATACTGGCTGGGAAGCGGCGGAACAAAGGCGGGACATGCGAGACAGCTTCGGCAGGGACATCTGGCGACGACTGTTAGGACCATTCTCGGTCCTATTGCTGGTCGCAGGCGTCCTCTCTGGGGTTGGCCACGCCCAGCAGCCAGATCCCACCCAGACGGTGCCGCCGACCATCCCGCCACCCACCCCGACCGCGCCACCCTCCCCACCACCGCCGCCGGGATGCCCGAGAGGGGCAGACGAGCCTCCTTTGGGCGGTCGCTGTCACCTCCGTGTCGATGTTGCGGGCAGGACCATCGACATCATCCAGTTCACTCCCAACTCCCAGGTCCGGGTCGAGGTTCGAAGCCCGGCGTCCGGCCCGCCGCTGTTCGACACCGTCACCAAACAGACAGATGAAGGAGGGAACGTCAGATTCGCCTCCACCCAGCGCTTGGCGGTAGGCGATCGCGTAACCGTGACGGATGTCGCCACGAACACGGTCAAGACACTCGATCTCACCGCGTTAAGCGTCGAGGCCATCGACTACCCCCTCGATACGGTCGCCGGCACCGCCACCCCGGGCACCACCGTCGACGTGATCGTGGTCGGGCCCGAGTTCGGCAGCCGTCAGTTCAAGGACACGGCCGACGGCTCGGGCTCATGGGTCGTTGACTTCGCCGGCGAATGGGATATCCGCGAAGAGACTCAGGTGTCGGCCGGGGTCGTCGATGATGACGGGGACGTCACGGTGGCTTTCCAGCAGCCCGGATGCCCGCCACGAGGTTCGACCTGCAGGATCACGGCGAGCCACGGTCACGGTCAGGGTCACGTACTCATCCAAGCTTTCACGCCGTTCTCCCCGGTCCGGATCGAGATCTTCGACCCCGGGGGCTCCCCACGTTTGAGCGCACCCAGGACGGCCAGCACCGATCCGCGGGGTAACGCCGGCGCCGATCTGGCAATCGAGATCGTGGGAGGCGACCGAGTGGTCGTGACCGACGAGGCAACATCCGTGGCCAAGACCCTCGTCGTCTCCCCTTTGACGGTCGACGAAGTCGACACCGAGAACGACCGGGTCTCCGGACATGCCGCCCCGGGCGACGACGTCAGGGTGAACGGCGGAAGCTTCCCAGGGCAAGCCACGGCTGGCCCGGACGGCACCTGGGTGGTCGACTACAGGGCGATGGGAGGCGAGCTCCCTGATGATGCGCGGGTAGGTGCCGTCGTCAGCGACGATGACGGGGATCAGACGATCGCGACCCTCGGACCCGGTTGTCCCCGAC
>JBKJYP010000369.1:0-4116 GCA_046715695.1 Actinomycetota bacterium
TCCGGCATCGTGGCGAGGTCGTTGCCGAAGAATGCGCTGACGCTGGTGAACCGTTCCCCGGTGAGCTGCATACCGTCGCCCGAGTCCCCGGCGAAACGGATCACGACCCGGTCGAGCTCTTGCTTCGATCGCTGGTCGTTCTCAGGAGGCGCTGTTGGGGCCCCCATTCAGCTCACCATTCCTTCATCGTCGGACATCTTCGTAGGTCGTCGGCTCTCGATACTAAGGGAAGACCTTGGCCGCGATGATCTCCGCCGCCTTCATGGAGTGGGTGCGGCCATGACGGTCGAGGATCATCAGACGCCCGTCTTCGGGCTCCCCGACGGACTGGACGACACCGACAACCTCAGAAGTGGGGTATTTCGGGTCCTCGTAGAGCTTGTAGCGCAGGGAGACCTTGCGTCCGAGAAGCGACCGCCACTCTTCGAGGCTAGGCGGGTTGTTACTCGCCTCTTGCCTCCGATGGGGCGAACGGGCTCTCCATCGCACCGCCGGATGCCTCCGGGTTCTCCACGAACCACGAGACATTGAGCGCCGTGAAGCTGGCCCACTCTGATGGAACGTTGTCGGCGGGGAAGATCGCGTCCACCGGACAAGCCGGCAGACAGGCGTCACAGTCCACGCATTCTTCGGGGTGGATGAAGAGCTGCTCCTCACCCTCATAGATGCAGTCGACCGGACACTCGTCGACGCAGGCCCGGTCCTTCACGCCGATGCAGGGCTCGGCAATGACATAGGTCATGTCTAAGCGTCTCCTTTAGGGGACGGTCGTCTCGCGGGGGTCATGATAACCATCGTTCCGGGCTACCGGTCGTCTCTTGTGCGCTTGTTTCGGCTCGGAGAGGGGGTCGGGGTGGGGAAAGACGGGGTGGAGCCCAGTTCGTCGATCGAGACGATGCTCACGAAGGCGATGCTGGAATCGTCGCAGTTGGAGGTCCGGATCTGGACGGCCCCGAGCTTCTCTGGGTTGCGGAGGTATATCTCGGCCTCGAAGCCCTCATTGTCGCT
Source organism: Actinomycetota bacterium (assembly GCA_046715695.1). Taxonomy (GTDB): domain Bacteria; phylum Actinomycetota; class CADDZG01; order CADDZG01; family WHSQ01; genus DATLNM01. The sequence continues at coordinate 1,009 of JBKJYP010000369.1, forward strand.
GCCCACGATGTTGAACCCGGCCTGCTTGGAGGCTTCCTTGTAGCGCTCCCATGCAGGGGCGACCCCGAGGGCGACGTTGATCGCCGCAACGATCCCTCCCTGCCGTTTCTGCACCCGAACGAGTTGAGTGACCTCCCCGTCAAGGAGGAAGGCCTCGGGCAACTCCTTGAGCTCGGCGTTGGGCCGGGGCGTCGGCAATCCGCACCCGGGGTCGAACATCGCGTCGGGGTTCGCCTTCTGAGCGGGAGCGCAGGCGATGGCCCCGGCGAGAACGAGTGGAACGAGTCGCTTCACGAGGGGTGCGATCTAAGGCTCTTCCGAATGACGGGAGGCGGCCGAGCGGAGGAACTCGTAGGAGCCCGACTTCGCGCCGATCTTCATGAGGAGATCCGGCGAGATGGCAGCTGTGATGTCCGAGGCGCGCGTCAGGCCCTTACCGACGATCACCTCGGCCTTGTTCTTCTCGATCGCCTCGAGCGTCTTTGCGGCCACGGTGTCGCCGTCGACCGGCTCTGTGATCTTCGGTGCTTTCCCCGAAGGGTTCCACTCCATGAACACCCCGGTCGTCACGTACCCCGGGCAGATCACCGAGACTCCGATCCCGTAAGGATGCAACTCGGCTCTGAGGGACCACGAGAAGCCCACGAGGGCATGCTTCGTCGACGAGTACACGGTCATGTACGGCGCTGCAACCTTGCCCGATAGAGAAGACATGTTCACGATATGACCGCGTTTACGCTCGATCATCCCCGGGACGACGAACCGGGTGAGCACCTCTGCAGCGATCACATTCAGCTTGAACATGTCTTCGATCATGTCGGGGTCGATCGTTGCGAAATGGGCGACCTTGTCGGTGCCGGCATTGTTGATGAGGATGTCGATCGGGCCGAGTTCTTTCTGGGTGCGAGCGACAAGCCTCTTGAGGTCGGCGCGCTTCGTGATGTCTGCCGGGATGGCGATGGCCCGGACCCCGCGCTTGCGAGCCTTGGCCGCGGTTGCCTCGAGCTCTTCTTTAGATCGAGCGACGAGAGCGAGGTCGGCACCAGCTCGCGCGAGGTGATCGGCGATGTAGGTCCCGATCCCGCGAGATGCTCCGGTCAAAAGAACGACTGAGCCTTTGACCTTCATCAGAACTCCTCTTCCTTGATGGCTAGGGCGGTTCGCCGCGCGAACCCCATGATGCCTATCTGCGGATTGACTCCAACGCAAGACGGGAAGATCGACGCGTCTGCGACCCACAGCCCCCGGGTCCCATGATGACGGCCGCGGGAATCCACCACCGCACGGCTCGGATCCTCTCCCATACGAGCGGTCCCCATCGGATGGAACGCAGTCAGCCTGAGCTGTCCTGCCTTGAATGCCTTCTCCTTCAACATCTCCACGTCGGCCGCGGCCGATACCGAGTCGATGCCGGGCAGGCCCGGATAGACCTTCTTTGCACCGGCGGCGAGGAGGATCTCGGCGGCGGTGACGATGCCGATGGCCATCCTCTTCGTGTCGAGCTCATTGAGCTTGTAGGTGGCGAGGGCCTCGCCCGATCGCAATCTCCTGACGCGGCCCGAGGAGGTATCGGAGACGTAGAAGCCGAGCGTTGCCATCCGTCTCAGGTCGGCCAGATCCCCCATCGCATCCGCCCCGTATCCCGGCACCGATCCCGCCCCGATGCTGGGGATGGTGGATGTCGCCTCGAACATCAACTCGTGCGAATCGAACAACTCATCGATGTAATAGCTCTGTAACGTCCCCTTCCAACTGACGACATCTTCGCCGAAGAAGCCCCCGACCCCGGTCGCCGGATGGATACGCAGGTTCCTTCCGGTCTGGCCGGACGGGTCGGGGATGTCACTACCCTCCAGGAGAACGGGCGTGTGGATCGCGCCCGCGCTGACAACGACCTGCTCGGCGGCGATCCGGAGCGCGCCCTTCCTGCGGCCGCTCGGATCGAGGAGAGTGACCTCGACGCCAGTGGCGCGTCCGTCTCGCGTGACGATCTTCTCCACGCGGCATCGCGATAAGACTCGGGCCCCCGCTGCCTGGGCCCGTGGGAGATAGCTGATGTGCATCGCTTGCTTCGCGTTCGTAGGGCAACCGAACGCGCACTGGCCGCAGCCATGGCAATCCGTGATGTTCCGCAGCAACGGTCCACCCGTGAATCCCATAGCGACCGCTCCACGATGCGCCGCCTCTCCGTTGAAGCCGAGCACCTTCCAGGGGACCGGGCGCACGTTCAAGAAGTCCTCGACCTCGGTGAAGTGCGCGTCCATGTCGTCTGGACCGGCATCCAGCTGATACTGGTCGCGCCATCTCTGCATGACTCGATGCGGCGGCCGGAAACAGGTACCGGAGTTGACGACCGTGGTGCCTCCCACAACCTTCCCCAGCGGGAGCGGGATCGGAGGCACCCCCCAAACCTGAGTGGTGCCGTTGTCCCGGCAGAAGGACTGCAGGCGTTCGAACATCGGACCCGTGAAGTCGGGGTCAGCGCTCACCTGATGGCCCTCCTCGACGATGATCACCGGAACGCCGGCCTCCGCGAGGGTCGCGGCCGTAACTGCCCCACCGGCACCGGAACCGATGATGACAACGCCCGTGGTGAGCCTCTGCCCATCGAAGAGGTCGGGCCACGACTCGGTGACAAGCGTGGGTAGCTCCCGAGGAACGAAGCTTCGTCGCTGTGTCAGCCGCACGGGGATGGCTCCGGCTTCGACCGCGGGGCCGGGACGGTGGTAGTCGCCAGGCTCCGGGGGAACCTCCCCCTGAGGATGCTCATGCAAGACGACGCGCCCTGCGGCATGGGGCTCGTCGTCACGCCGGCACCGGTAGTCGTACCCCATGACGTCCTCGACCGAAGGCTGCGATGCCCAGACGAGCATCACGATCTGCTTGAGCCCTGCGATCATGAGCCGGCGAGCGGAGATGCTCGACCGGTAGCACGTGGCGACCCAATCCCGCTGCTGCGCCGGTGACAGCTTGGAGAACCGCCGCCGGTGGCTGCTGGTGAGCGGCGAAAGCTCCCAGGCCTTGAACAGGAATCCCACTCGGGCACGGACCGCAGGCGTCCAAGTCGCCATCCGCTCCTCGATCCGACGGGCCGTATCCGTCTCAGAC
>JBKJYP010000370.1:0-12634 GCA_046715695.1 Actinomycetota bacterium
CGTGCATCGCAGCGGGGATCTCGATCCGTAGCACGGAGATCGTGGGTCTCGTGCCCGAGCGGTACCTTCCGGACCCTGAAAGAGAAGCGGCGCGGAAGCTGATCGCTCCGGGCCGCTCACTCGAATCTGTTCTGAACTAACGCGCGGTGGTCTTCCTCCGAGCGGCAGTCTTGCGCCGCGCCGTCTTACGAGCGGCTGGCTTGCGAGCGGCCGTCTTGCGCGCGGTGGTCTTGCGACGTGTGGCCTTCTTACGGGCCGCCGGCTTACGAGCGGCGGTCTTCTTACGGGCCGTGGTCTTCTTACGACCGGTAGCCTTTTTACGGGCCGTGGTCTTCTTGCGGGCTGTGGTCTTCTTACGACCGGTAGCCTTCTTACGTGCGGCAGGCTTACGAGCCGCCGTCTTCTTACGGGCCGTGGTCTTCTTCCTGGCCGTGGTCTTCTTGCGAGCGGCAGGCTTACGAGCCGCTGTCTTCTTCCGGGCCGTGGTCTTCTTCCGGCCGGTGGTCTTCCGTGCTGCGGTCTTCTTGCGGGCCGCAGGCTTCCTCGCGGCAGTCTTGCGCGCCGTCGTCTTGCGTGCGGCGGGCTTTCTGGCGGCCGTCTTCTTGCGACCGGTCGTCTTCTTTGCTGCCACTAGCGGCACCTCCTCCAACTCATCGACGAGTTGATCAGCTCCGACTCGTCGTCCCCTCCCGTCATTGACGGTGTTCAGTTCGTGTTGCAGACCGTCACTTCCGGGACTTCATGCGAGGACGCGCACACAAAAACACATCCCCAACATGTAATTAGGCACGATTTCTGGTAGAGGTGCAAGCATTCCCGAGTTTTTTTCGTTCAGTGCACGCGTTGTGGATAACGCGTGATGAGCAGATCAGGACGCCACGCGCAGCGTGCGACGCGCGCGTTCTTTGCGAAGGCGACGTCGCTCGCGTTCAGAAGTGCCACCCCAGATCCCGAATTGCTCTTTGTTGTTCAGCGCGTATTCAAGACACTGATCGCGAACGCTGCATCCATTGCAAACAGAGCGCGCTGCCTTAGAAGAACCACCGCGTTCCGGAAAAAAGATCTCTGGCTCGGCTTCCGCGCAGCGCGCGTCGCTCTGCCATTCGACAGGTTGCAGGAGTTTGGTCGTGATGCGTTGCATGCCCCGGCCTTTCAGTAGTGAGATCCCCCATCCCAGATACAGACCGGGGTCTGCATCCGTGCCCGGATGCCCCCGTCTGCTCGAATCACATTGTTGTGATTCTAAGCATGTGATTCAAGACGCGCAATAGGGCTGACCTGCTACTTCGCGGAGCCGCGGCTCTAAGAGCTGTGGATAAGTGCTTCTGCTTCGTCGGCGAGCACACCGGCGTCCACCGGTCTCGTCAACACGAGATCAGCGCCGGCTTGACGGGCGAGCCATCGATCTTGAGCTCTTTCAACGAGCATGAGCACCGGGACGGCCGACAGACGGCCGTCATTGTCCATGTCTTTGCAGAGCCCATATCCGCCCGCACTGTGCGTCTGGATATCGACGACGACAAGGTCAGGGGTCAGATACCGCATCGTGTCCATGGCTGCGCGTGCGTCGTCCACGATCCTGATGTCGTGCGCGTGAGGGAAGCCGAAACGACAGAGCTCCGCCAGCGCCGTCTCATCGGTGACGACGAGGATCACGCCATCAGAAGCCATGGATCGTTAGACCTTTCGAGGTTCGTTCGCCCTGATCCGCTCTTCCAACTCTTTGAAAAGGCCCTCGGTATCGATATCGAAACCCGTTTCCATGGCTTGGAGTCTCTCCAAGGCCGAGACGAATGCGACCGCGGCCGCCTCGGCTGTAGTGACAGAGGGGACGAGCACGGTGCTGTAGTGACGGCCGAAATGGGCCCCGCAGAACGGGCATCGCCCAGGTGCGTCCGCTTCACTACCGATCTGCGAGAGGAGGAAGGTCCTCCCGCACGTGTCACATCTGGCTTCGATCTTCATTCACACACCTTCTCCGAGAGCGGCTTCGTCTGGCTGCTCGGATGATATCGGGGCTCGCGGGAGCAGCAGCGAAAGGAGGAAGGCAACCGCGAATGAAGGCAGCGAGGCGCTGAGCCAGGCGAAACGCGCCGAGAGAGGCGTGCCCACTGTGTCCCCCACGATCCCGGTCCACCATCCAGGGCCGGTGGGAGCGATCCAGTGATAGATCAGGAAACCCGCCAGCCAAGGAACTAGAGCTCCGACGCGGACGCCACCGTTGAACCAATACGCCCCGTGTTCCCGGTAGAGGTCGGGGATGGAGAGTCGCCTTCTTCGGATCAGGAAATGATCGGCCGCGAGTATCCCGAAAAGGGGAACGAAGACAGAACCGAGCAAGAACAGGAAGCTCTCGTACCTCTCCATGGTCAACCAAGCAGCAAGGCCGGCCGAAACCGCGGCGATACCGATCGCCGTCGCTCGCTGCGGAAGCCGAGGCCAGATGTTCTGAGCACTCACGGCCCCCGAGTAGATGTCCGCGAAAGCCTCATCGGTTTCGCCCGCCAATAGTCCGGCGAGGAAGATGACGCCGGCGATCGATCCACCTGCCAGCGAGAGGATCCCGACAGCCATCCCTTCCGGCGACGGAACCGTCCCGGTACCGAGGACGAGGAGAGCCCCCAACGCGTACAACCAGATGTTGGCGATCAGGTAGCCCCAGAAGGTTCCGGTGAACGCGGACCGAGGGCTTCTGCCGAAACGCGTGTAATCAGCGACGAGGGGAAGCCACGACACCGGCATCGCGATCACGAGATCCAGTCCTGAACCGAATGTCGGCCACCCACCGGCACCGGGGGCCGAGATCGCAGCTCCGATGCCATCCTGCGTGAGAACCACTCCGGTCACGATCAACGAGATGGCAACGATCATCCAAGCGGCGAAACGCTTCATCCATACCCGGGCCACGCCCACCGGGCCCCAAAGAGCGAGACCCGTACAGATGACGGCAGTTAGTCCGAGCCAGACCGGCCGCGCCGAGAACCCGAAGACCTCCTGCGAGATGACGTCGGCTACGAAGGACATCGCCCACAGCTCGACGGCCGTCCACCCGATCAGCTGCACCACGTTCAGGATGCTCGGAGCCCATGACCCTCGGATACCGAGCACCGGTCGGAGCAGGACCATCGTCGGCACCCCGTGCTCCGCTCCGGCCGAGCCGGCCATCGCCAGCAGCCCTACACCGATCAAGGAGCCGATGACGATGACCGCCAGTGCCATCCAGAAGCCGAGCCCCGGCACGAGCAGCGCACCCGTCACCATCACCAGCAAGCCGATACCCAGGTCCCCCCACAGGATCCCCATGTCCAGGGCGCCCAGGGTCCTCGAGTCTTGGGGGACGGGCTGTATCCCCCACTCCTCTTGTGTGTCCGGTCGTTCAGCTATCGCTGCCATCGCGTCTCCCTCCGCGGGTGTTAACCCGATCAGGTTCGTGGGGTCGCCGTCCGGCCTCTCAGCTCCTATATGCCTATATGTAGGAGCTCCCCCGCGCCAAGAGGCCCATTTTGACCGTGTTGCGGCTTATGTGGCAAATGAGAACCCAGGAAAGCAGGTCAACCCCGGCGAATGCTGCTGGTAGTCAATATCCCCGCGTGGCAGGAGACCTGATGCGAAACCGCCGTGTGCTCTCGATGACGATCGCCCTGCTCATGACGGCAGCCATCAGCCTGATCGTCCCCACTGCATCCTCGGTAGCGAGTCCCCGCCGCGGCGCGGCCGGCCCCATCGAGCCCCGAGGCGCCATCATCATCAACTCCGACTCGGAGTTCACTGCCGATCAGGGCGTTCGTTCGGGGATCGGGACCAAAGAGAACCCGTACGTGATCTCGGGATGGTCTGTTCCCTCTCTGCAGATCAGGAACACAGGCAAGTGGGTCACGATCCGTGACAACCAGGTGACCGGCACCATGATCCTCGACTGGACAGGTCCGGGTCTCGACCTCCACAACAACGACATCGGCGACCTGCGGGTCAACCAGAACGTCGAGCGCACCGGCGCCGCCACGACCGGGCACATCTCCGGTAACCACTTCAACACCGTCGGCCAGCTACGGCATTGGGACGGCATCTTCGACAACAACCAGATCGGGAGCCCGAACAACCTCAAGCTCGCACAGAGGCGGGCGTTCTTGATCGACGGCTTCAACGGCAGCGTGATCCGCAACAACGTCATCTACGGGTATGTCGACATGAAGCTGCACGGGCACCATCACGGAGGCGGTTTCGGTGATGCCTCGCACGATCATTCCGGTGGAGAGATGGCGCCCATGCCGGGGATGGACCACGGCATGGTGGACCACTCGAAGCGGTACCACGAGGGTTGGTTCGTCAACAACAAGATCTTCGCCGAACACGACTGGGCTCTCAGGTACTACGACACCGCGCATGCAGGCGATGACAGGACCAATGCATCAGAGACCGACAAGCTGTTGAGCTGCCCCCACATCCACTACACGCGTGTGCATCTGTCGAACAACCAGCTCAACGGATCCGGGATATGGGTTGATGCCTTCAACGCTCCCGACGAGAACCACTGGGACACAGCGCGTGGCCTCGTCCAGATCACCGACAACGACATCAACCTGACTCGGGATGCTTCAGACCTGATCGCGGGCCGATTCGGGATCTATGTGAGACAGGCCGTCGACGTAAACCTCCAGATCGCCGAGAACACCATCATGGGCCCGAACTCGGTGGGCCGGGAAGAAGACCTCCTGAGCCTCGAGGAACAGCTGCTCGGACGGGGAGCTGGGATCCGCCTGGACTTTTTGGACCAGAGCAATGTCTTCATCGGCTCGAACCATGTCGGGTACCGCACCTTCGGGGTGCAGGCCACGAACCTCTCACCCACGGTCACCTGGCGCATCAGAGGCCTGACCACGGAAGGCGTCTCGAAAGACGTTGAGTACGACAAGACGGTTTCCAAGCGCCCCAAGCACTGACCACACCTGAGGGGGAGGGGGCTTCGACCACCCCCTTCCCCTTCCTTATCATCCAGGCAGTTACCTCGGCCTGCTTGCCTCGTATGTCCTCTATGTACCTGTGGATGCGAGGGAAGGAGAGGGCATGAGATCGACACGCTCGATTTCGGCGATGGCTCTGGCGATGATGATGGGGGCAGCGCTGCTCCTACCTTCGGCGGCATCAGCAAAAGCTTCAGCCGGCGATCCGGGGTCTCAGGATTCGATCTACATCACCAAGAACAAGGAGTTCGACCCGGCCCACGGGGTTCGCTCTGGATCGGGAACCGTCGCAGATCCCTACGTGATCTCAGGGTTGACGGTCAGCTACATCTACATCGCGGATACCAGCAAGCATGTTGTGATCCGGGACAACACCATCGCCAACGAGCTCACCCTCGACTGGATCGGTGGTGGCGTCGAGGTCCACGACAACATCATCGGTGACCTGCGGGTCAACCAGAACGTTCCTCGGACGGGCGACATGACCAGTGGGTCGATCCACCACAACACGATCGGTCAGGTCGGCCAGATCCGCCATTGGGACGGGGTCTTCGCCAACAACGTCGTCGGTAGCAAGGAACAGATGTCGCAATGGCCCTTCACCTTCCAAGCGATCAACGCCGACGGTTTCAACGGCGCCGTCTTCAAGAACAACACGGTTTATGGCTTCTGGACCTCGACCCTGCACGGGCATCACCACAGCAACAGCTTCGCCGCCTCCGAGGACAGCCACTACCACGGCGAGGACATGGCTCAACAGGAGATGGTGGACCACACGGACCGCTATCACCGAGTGCTGATCCAGGGCAACAAGATCTTCAGCAACAACTACTACGGGCTCGATTTCAACGACCAGGCACACCAGGCGAACGACCGCACGGCCGCTTCCGAGGACAACGAGGCCCTCAATCTCCCCCACGTTCACCACACTCAAGTGCGGATCCTCGACAATGAGTTGATCGGGTCCGGGATCGCCATCAATATCTTCAACGCTAAGGATGAGAACCACCTGGGTACCCGGAGAGGTTTCGTCGAGATCAGAGGGAACAGCGTCACGCTGGAGAGGGACACCATGTCCATCTTCGGGGGACCGGTCTCTGGCATCACCGTCAGCCGCGCCGTCGATGTCGTGGTCAACGTCACGGACAACTCCGTCACGGGCATCTCGCCCAGTGAGGGAACCGCTGTCGATGATCTCTTCTCCCAAGGAACGACCGGGATCGACCTCGGGAACGTCGACAAGGCAGATATCCACTTAGCCAACAACCGCCTCGACCACCACGAGTGGGGCGTTCGAGCCTTCGACCTGACTAAGTCCGTCTACTGGTGGATCTCATCTCTCAAGACCAGCGACGTCACCTACCCCATCTACTACGACGGCAACAACGTGGCCAACAAGCCCAGGAGGCGCAACTAGGACCAAGGATCGCCCGCCTAAGGGAGCCCCCGGAGAGCTCCGGGGGCTCCCTCCAGTTTCAGGCAGGAATAGGGTCATCCTGGGACGAAACAGACAGGGCAACGGGTCTGAACACAGGACGGCTTTGAACACAGGTCGAGTGGATCGGAGTGAGGCCATGAGGTTTGACCGAGGGATCTTCGCCCAACTACTTGCCGTCTGCGTGACCGGGCTGATGTTCGTTCCGGGAGTGGCCGCGGCCAAACCCCCAGGAACCCAACCCGCAGCCGAACAGCGCCCAGACATCCGGATCCTGGCCCCCGAACAATTCACGATCGAGAACGGGGTGCGTTCGGGGAGCGGGACCATCGAGGATCCCTACGTCATCTCTGGATGGGCCGTGAACAACATCGAGATCAAGGACACCGCTCAGGCCGTGACGCTCACGGGCAACCTGATCAACGGCACGCTGAGACTCAACTACATAGGAGGCGGCATCACCGTCACCGCGAACAAGATCCGCAACCTCCGTGTCAACGAGAACATCCCACGGACGGGCGACATGACGACCGGCCTGATCGCGCATAACACCATCGATACGGTCGGACAGATCAGGCACTGGGATGGGGTCTTCGAGAACAACCAGGTCGGCACCGAGAACATGGGTGCCCGAGCCATCAACTCGGATGGATTCAACGGTGGCATCTTCCGGAACAACGTGGTCTACGGGTATTGGGATGCTCGCCTGCACGGCCACCACCACAGCTCGAGCTTCGACGAGACCGGAGACAGCCATCATCACGGGGACTCCACCACGGAGGCCGGGAACGGCGGGATGCTGGAGGACCACTCCCAGCGCTACCACCGCGTCTACGTGTACGGCAACAAGATCTACAGCACGAGCACCTGGGCTCTCCGCTACTACGACCAGGCACACTCCGCCAACGACCGGACCAACGCATCGGAGACCAACGAGGAGCTGAACAAGCCGCACGTGCACCACACCCAGGTCCTGATGATGGACAACGAGTTGCATGGTGCCGGGCTGTGGGTGGACATCTTCAACGCGGATGACCGCAACCACCTGGCCACCACACACGGTTCGGTCGACGTGATCGACAACATCATCGACCTTCGGCGCGAGGGGGGAACGGCTTGGTTCGGCCAGCCTTTCGGCATCCACGTGGCACAGGCGCGGGACGTGGCGGTAACGATCTCAGGCAACACGGTCATCGGCCCGAACCTCAAGACCGGGCCCCTCGCCTTCATCGAAGACATCTTCGACGGCGATCCGGTCGCGATCGACCTCGTTGATATGGACCTCGCCGAGATCTATATCTACAAGAACGATCTGAGCCAGTGGCTGGTCGGCGTGGGGGCCCGGCGCTTCACCGAGACCGTGCACTGGTACATCCGTGGTCTCAAGACCGAAAAGGTCACGACCAGGGTCAGGTACAACGAGAACGACGTCGCCAACGGCCCCGAAAGACAACCCTAGAAGAACGCGTCGACTTGATCAGAACGCGCAAATATGGCGCGTTCTGATAAAGTCGGCGCAATGGGCTATTCGCCGCGGAGTCTGTCGCCGCGGATGATGGTGCCTCCGACGAGGTCGTCGTTCGGCAAGGGGGCCGGGGAGCCCGAACGCATCTCGGCTACCAGCGAATCGACGACCGCCGATAGATCGCGGGTCTTCGAATAAACCTCACGCTGGCGTGTCGCCGACGTCCCCCGCTCGAGCATGTCATTCACCCGAGCGAGATCGGCCGCACAGCCGAGCTTCTCCGCCGTCGGCGTGAGCATCTCCACGAGGTCGCTTATGGATCGGCGCAGGGACAGGAGGTTGCCCTCCTCGTCTCGGATGATCTCGGCATCGAGCCCGTAGCGAGCCGCTCGCCATTTGTTCTCACGGACGGTCCAGGCTTGGTGGCGCGGCAACTCGAGCCCGGCCTTGTAACGCTCGGACATCCACACCACGAGCGACTGCGAAAGGGCGACGATCGCGCAGAGTTCGTCCATCGTCGGCACGCCGTCACAGATCCGGAGCTCGAGCGTGCCGAAACCGGGGTGCGGGCGGATGTCCCACCAAACCTCGCGGATGCTGCGGATCGTGCCGGCACCGATGAGCGTTCGCATGAAGCGCTGGAACTGCCCCCAGTTCTCCATCATGTAGGGCAGACCGGCGGTGGGCAGTGACTCGAAGATCTTGGAGCGCACGGAAGCCAGGCCGGTGTCCCGTCCTTGCCAGAAGGGGCTGGAGGACGACAGGGCCAGGAAGTGGGGGATGTAGGTCGCCAGGCTGTTGGAGATGGCGATCGCCTCCTCGCCCGAGCCGACCCCGACATGGGTGTGGACACCGAAGATCAACAGTCGGCGAGCGGTCCACTGGCAGTTCTCGATGAGGCGGTGGTACCGGGGGTCGGGAGAGACGGTCTGGTCGGCCCACGCCGAGAAGGGGTGGGTACCGGTGCACATGATCCGGTAGCCCTGGCCCTCGGCCACCTCGACGAGCCTCGTGAGCTTGCCTTCTAGGTCCTTCCTGGCTGCTCCCACGGTGGGGCAGACGTCGGTGATGACCTCGACGCAGCACTCCAGGAGCTCGTGCTTGAAGCCGCGATCGTCATCGAGCTCGGCCAGGATCTTGGTCGCCGCTGTATCCGTCGCCAGAGCCCCGGACTCATCGACGATCTGGACCTCGATCTCGACGCCTAGGGTGGGCCTCTCAGAAGGGCTGAAAACGATGTTCATCCAGGCTTCCCCTTGCTCGGCGGGTTACAGGAGTGACCCCTACTGGGTAGAACAGTACCTAGAGACCATCAGGGAGGAACATCCGGACGGCCTCCGCCGTTCGTACCCTGTAAAGGTCCGGCTTAAGTTAAATAAGTTAAAGGAGCTCCAGGTGTCCCGTTCGATCACCGCCCTCGCTCTGGCCCTAGGCCTGTCCGCGGGGCTCATCACGACGGGAGGGGCACCGGCGTCGGCCAAGACCTACACCAAGGTCGTCGAGACCTACATCGTCAAGAGTCGAGGCGGGGACATCTTCGTGGAGGTGGCCCGGCCGGTCGACGGCTCCAAGATGGTCAAGGCTCCCGCGATCCTCACCTACTCCCCTTATTCGGTCCTGTATGCCGGTGACCGCACCCGTGGCTACGACGACTACATCGCCGACGGTTACGCCCGCGTCTTCGCCGACGTGATCGGCACCGGGAACTCCGGTGGCTGCTGGGACTACGGCGGCGAGATGGAGAAGAAGAGCGCGTACGACCTCGTCGAGTGGATCGCCAAGCAGAAATGGTCCACCGGCAAGGTCGGCATGACCGGTGGCTCCTACAACGGAACGACGGCGAACATGGCCGCGGTCGCGCAGCCCCCACACCTCACGACGATCGTCCCCGAAGCCGCAATCTCTCGCTGGTACGGCTATGCGTACTCCGGCGGGATCCGCTACTTCATGACGAACGAGATGATCGGCCCAGAGGGTCCCGGCGCCATCACAGACGAAGGCTTCGACACCCCGGCGCTGTTCGACCTGGGCTTGGCGATCCCGCCTCCGATCGACGCGCATGAGCCGACCTGGGCAGCACGAGTGCAGTCGACGATCGTCCCCTGCGAAGAGGTCGAGCACCTCACCAAGTCATACGGCGATGACACGCCCGACTACGACGCTTTCTGGAAAGAGCGCGACTACCTGCGTCACGCGTCGAAGGTCACGATCCCCGTCCTCGTCGCCGCCAACTGGGGTGACTGGAACGTCAAGCAAGAAGAGAGTTGGAATTGGTACAACGCCCTCAAGAACTCCGAGAAGCGCGTGCTGTACATGGGTACGCGTTGGGAGGGCCACGGCTCCCCGAGCGCCGCTCACTACCCCAAGGCCGTGCGCGCCTGGTTCGACCACTACCTCATGGGGGTGGACAACGGCGCCGAGAACATGCCGACGATCGTCACGCAGACCTCGGACTACGAGGGTGCCGGTGAATGGTTCAGCTACGACAACAAGAAGCAGATGAAGATCAAGAACCTGGAGCTGATCGCTCAGCAGTACCCGGAGACGCAGCCCGGCGACTACAAGTGGCAGTTGCGTCCCGAGAAGCCCAACACCGCTGCTCTCTCTCTCGGTGGGATCCTGCCCGCATCATGGCCATCGGCCGGTGGGAACACTGAGAGTCACGCTGCGCACCACTGCCGTAGCAACCACGACTGGTGGTGCTTCGAGAGCCCGGTGCTCACCAAGGACCTGCGGATCTTCGGCCCGATCAAGGTCAAGATCTGGAGCCACGCCGATAGAACGTGGATCACCCACACGCCCAGCATCATCGACGTCGACCCCACCCTTCACACGACGGTGGTGAACAACCATGTGTGCGCGGCGGGTGACCCGAGTAACCCCACGGCATGTGTGCGAGCCCTCGTCGCGGTCACCCGGGGATGGCTCGACTCCCGCTACCGGAGCGGCCTAGGGAAACCCGTCGACGTGACACCCATGAAGTCGTTCAAGATGACGGTGGTAACGAAGCCCCAGGACTACACGTTCAAGAAGGGCCACGTCATCATGATCAACTACCAGACCGAGATCGACGAGTGGTCGATCCCCAAGCCCTACCCGGGCTGTGATCGAGCGGCAACCGGCGCGGTGGACAAGACCTGTCCTAACGTGTCGTTGGACTGGGGCGACGGTCAGGCGAGGCTAGTCTTCCCCGTCGTCGACGCCCACCCATCTATGGAGATGTACTTCAGCGCCGGCTCCCACCAACACTGATGGAGATCAAGATGCCTAGAAGGATGTCCGCGGTTCGAGCCAAGTCGCTTGTCGCCGCGGCCGCTTTGATGTCGGCCGTTCTCGTGGCCGGGCCCACGGCTGCGGCACCGGCTCCGGCTCCATGCGGGTCCTTCGAGATCGTCCAACTCCGCACGATCCACATCGACGCCAAGATCTCCAAGCCGGTCTACAAGGTCGGCGAGACGGCGATCTTCAAGCTGACCCTGACCCGTCCCGCCAAAGAGGACCCTGCCGGCCAGGGGATACCGATGGATCCTCCGACGACCCAGCCTGCGGACGGGGTCAGCATCGGGATCGGCCTCATCGTCGGCGACGTCTACCTCTGGGGCCTCGGCATGACCGACCAGGGCGGCAAGGCCACGATCCGGATCAAGCTCAAGAGCTACACGCCTGCGGGCATCGCTCAGGCCCGGGCCTTCGGCAAGAAGAACATCGCCGACTCGCCCTGTCTCGTCATCGACGAGATCGGCTTCCTGCCCATGCCCAACGCCTTCAAGGAGGTCAAGTAACGTCCCCCTAGGTAAGTACCTAAGATGCGGGTGCGATGAGACGGCTATGGGCAGTGGGCGTTACGACGGGGTTGCTGTCCGCCATGGTGGCGGCGGGCCCGATCACCGCGGCCCCCATCCCGGCACCATGTGGAGCCGGGGCCACTGAGATAGTCCAGCTCCGCACGTTGAATGTGGTGGCGAAGGTCTCCAAGAAGGTCTACAAGGTCGGCGAGACCGCCATCTTCAAGATCACCATCACCCGACCGGCGCACGAAGACCCCGCAGGGCAGGGGATCCCAGTCGATCCACCGACGACCCAGCCGGCCGAGGGCATCAGCATCGGGGTAGGACTGATCGTCGATGACGTCTATCTCTGGGGCCTCGGCATGACCGACGAAGCCGGGAAGACCACCATCCGGATCGACCTGAAGAGCTACACCCCTGCCGGAACGGCCCAGGCTCGGGCCTTCGGCAAGAAGAACGTCGTCGATTCCCCTTGTCTGGTGATCGACGAGATCGGCTTCCTACCGATGCCAAACGCTTTCGAAGTAAAGAAATAGGCTCAGCCGATAGCTCGTAGGGCAGTACGGATAGAGGAGGCACCATGCGGCGACTGATGACTTGCTTGAGCGTCGCCCTCATCGCGGCCACGATCGCCGCGCCGGCGGCGAGGGCCAAGGCTCAAGGGTGCCTCAACGAATATCCCATCTGGATGTACCGGATCGAGGTCAACGAGCTCGAACCCCACTACCGCATCGGGTCCAAGGTCGACTTCCAGATCTCCGTCACGACGCCTGCCGAGAACAACCCTGCCGACTACCTGGCAGGCATCCCCCTTCCGTGGATCTATCCCGCGCCGGCATCGCAGCCCGCGCCGGACGTCCCCGTGACCGTGGGAGTGACGGTCGGCCCGGAAGGCCAAGAGAGCTACCTCTACAACACCGGAATGACCGATGCTCAGGGCCTGGTGAGCATCAAGATCAAGTTGAAGTCGTACGTGCGCCCGGGT
>JBKJYP010000371.1:0-5103 GCA_046715695.1 Actinomycetota bacterium
GGCTTACGGACGTGGAATTGGTGGGACACAGGTACCGGAGCCAGTGTCGCCCAGGTACCGGAGCCGGGTCGCAGAGTGGGACACAGGTACCGGAGCCAATGTGAGACAGAGGTACCGAACTTTCACACAACGAAGGATTCGTATCGGCGCGCCCGGAGGGATTCGAACCCCCGACCCTCGGATTAGAAGTCCGACGCTCTATTCCACTGAGCTACGGGCGCAGGTCTAAAAGTGCAGGTCAGGCCAGTATAGGAACCCTCGAGTCGAATCGGTCGTAGCCGTTTTGGGATCCCCGAGCGGGCCTCGTTCTACACGCAGCTCAGCGACGACGCGCCCCTGGTCGTGCGGTCAGATCTCGGTGTCGGTTTCGCTCAGGTCGAGGACCACCGCGGCCTTCCTTACCTGTGTCCCCGAGGTCCAGTTCCCGCAGAGCCTCTGGCAGAATGCCCGGACACGCAAAGGAGGTCGGTATGTGGCATCTTCCCGGAGCGAGGACATGAGGATCCGCGAGGCGATGACCAACCGGGTCGCGCGCATCCGAGCGGACGCCAGCATGTTCCAGGCGGCCGAAGCGGTGAGTCTCTCCGGGGCTAGTGACCTGATGGTCGTCGACTCGACGGGTGCCTTCACGGGCGTCCTGACGGAGGGAGACATCCTCCGCGCCGCTCTGCCCGACATCAACGAGATCCTGGCAGCCGGCGGATCTCTTGAGGGTGCCTTCGGCCGGTTCGTGAAGAAAGGCCGCGACCTCGCCGCCCAGCCGATCCTGCCCCTCGTGATCCGTGATCCCCTGGCCGTCGATCCCGACGATCACGTCGCCCGTGCTGCGGTCGTCTTCGTCGAACGGAACATCCGGCTGCTTCCGGTAGTGCGGGACGGCCGGCTCTTGGGCGTGATCTCACGCGCCGACGTCTGCAACGCAGTCGTCGGCGACCTGCCGCGTCCGTCGATCAATGTCGACTGAGACGAGCCGTGCGCCTGCGGCTCGCGTCCTCGAAGAGGCCGCGCTCCGCAACGACTCCCTTGGCCACGAGAACCTGGGCTCGCTTTCCGAGAGCCACGGTTTCGTAACCGTGCATCCCCCGGCGCATGATCTACCACCCCCGTTCGACACCTGGGTAGAGGCAGCCGACGAGCTGCCCGAGCTGTGCAGAACGCTCAAGGTGCGGTCCCGGCTCGACGAGCTTCCCCTCCTCGATGCGTCGCCCGAGGCGCTCGAGGACCGAGACCTACTTCGCGCCGCGAGCGTGATCGGTCTGCTGGCCCAGGCTTACAACCACATCGCCATCCACCCTCCGGACCGCATACCCGATCACCTCGTCCGGCCCTGGCTCCAGATCGCGGCGCGCCTCGACCGGCCGAAACTGACGTACACCAACTCCGACTACATGTGGCACAACTGGCGACTGATCGACCCGCTCGCGAACGACCCGATGCGCGTGGAGAACCTCAAGCTGCTCACTCCGATCTGGGACCACCCACAGATGGAGAACTTCATGCTCGTCGTCTTAGAGATGCACGCGCGAGCGGCCCCCCTCGTCGGCGCAGCCGCCCGCGCCCAGGAGCATTGCCGCCGTGGTGACGACGAAGCGCTGAAGGTTGAGCTCGTGCTGATGATCCAAACGATCCGGCGGCTGACCTTCGAGTCGCTGCAGAAGATCAACGCGAACGCTCGCTCCGGCCCGCCGGCCGTCGACCCAGTGGTTTGGACGAAGCTGTTCGCGCTGCTGCCGTTGCCGGTGGTGGGAGCCGGCGGCGAGGGAACGCCGTCGCCTTCACCGGCGATCCTTTCCAGCCCAGTCAACTCCGGTGGGCGCCCTTCGCGGGGCGAGCGGTCGCTGGGCAATGCGAGCGGCGCCGAGACGCCCGGCTTCCACCTGATGGATATCTTCCTGGGGCGGCGCTCATACAGGTCGCGCCTCGGCCACGAAACGACGGTGTTCCGGAGCGAGTTCCCGAGGCACTGGCAGGAGTTCCTCATGGCGGTCGCGCAGGAGCCGGTGGCGGGGTACATCGCCGCCCGGGGCGACGGCGAGCTGAAGGGACTCTTCAGGGAGCTCACGGAGGACTACCAGGGACGCAACGGCCTCCTCGCACGACACCGGCTGAAGGCGTTCCCCTACCTGGACGCGGCCTTCAAGACCGGTCGCAGACGGACCGTCACCGGCTTCTCCGATCTCTTCGAAGACCGAGCCTGGGAGGAGGTCGACGCCTCGCTGGAGGCCTCTCGCCGCGAACGCCAGGGCCCGGCCGCACACCTTCCATGCTTCGCCCGTGTTGAACTGGTCGAAGATGTTTGTCCGGGCGTTACCCGGATGGTCTTGGTCGTGAAGGGGCTGGGGATGCGTTGCGATCCGGGCGACCGCTGCGCGGTCCTCGCCGAGAACGACCCCGGGTTGGTGAAGCGGACGCTCGAGGCACTACGCGCGAGCGGCGACGAGCTCATCGACCTGACCCCGGAGTGGACGATCGCCCTTTCGCAGCGTCCGGGTCGAGCACCTGAGGTCCGGGCGCCTATCCGCGACGTGCTCGCCTTCGGCCACATCAGGCCCGTCGCCCGCACCACGGCGAAGGACCTCTACAGGTTGACGGTCGACGAGTCGCTGCGCGAGATCCTCGAGGCGCGGACGGAGGACCAATGGGAGCTGTACGACCTGCTCGAGCTCCTGGTGAAGGGCGGCTTCGCCCCGCAACGCCTCTGCCGGGCCGAGCGTGGGGACTACGAGAACCTATGCCGCCTGGTTCCTCCGCTGCATCCACGGCTGTATTCCGTTTCGTCGATCGCCAGTGATGGGTTCGCTGTCGATCGGATCGAGCTCACCGTCGGTCACCTCTCTTACGAGAGCATCGCCTCACCAACGTCCGTGGCGCGGCGCCGGTACGGCACGGCCTCGACGTACCTGAGCGGCAGGCAACCGGGTGAGCTCGTTCCGGTCCGCATCGTCCATCCCCCGGCGTTCGCACTGCCTGCAGACCCGTCGGTCCCGATAGTCATGTTTGCGGGCGGAACCGGGATCGCGCCCTTCCGCGCCTTCCTCCAGGAGCGTGTGCGCGCCGGCGCCTCCGAGAACCTGCTCATCGTGGGCGCCCGTCATGGAGGCGCCGTGCCCTACCGGGAGGAGCTCGAGGCATACGCGGCGAGCGGGGCGGCGGAAGTACGGTTCGCGTTCTCGCGCGACCCGGCCGACGGCCGTCACGTCGACGATCTCATCCGGGACCCAGACCTTGCGACGCGGCTCCGCGAGCTGGTGCGGGCGGGAGCGCTGATCTACGTCTGCGGACGAGCGATGTTCGCGCGCAGCGTGCTCGACGCTATCGCCGACATCCTTGAGGAGCCGGGCGGAGCGGGTCGGGAAACACTCTTCGACCTGGTCGCGCAGAACCGCTACATGCAAGACGTGTTCACCACCTACACCGGAAGCACCGCCGAGCCTCGACCGCGGATCGAGATCTCCGATCTCATCCGGCGGACGCAGGCGCCCGACGGGCTGTGGATGGCGATCGACGGACGGGTGTATGACCTCACGGAGTTCGCCGAGATTCACCCCGGCGGACGCAAGCTGATCGGGTCCTTCGCCGGCACCGACGCAACGCGCAGCTACCGCATCGTCGATCACCACCTCGACCCCGAAGTCGACGCGATGCTCTCGATGTTCGAGGTTGGTGCTATGCGGCGACTGCGTTTCTCCCGCCGCTGGGCGATCGCGGTCGGCGACCGCGGGCTCGAGCACCTGCCCCTCGACATGCTCTTCCAGCGCTGGGTGCGTTGCCTGTACCTACTCGTCGAGATCGAGAACGCGTTCCGGATGGAGATGTCGATCCGGGACGAACCCCTCAGGCGCGACGAGCAACGCGGTGCGTTCCCGCGTACTCCCTACCGGCTGCAGTTCGGGATCGAGTCTCACTCCCGCTTCCTCACGCAAATCGTGCCCTTCGTCTGCAGCCGGTTCGCCGCGCTATGGCGAACGACGAGCGGTCCATGCGCTCCCGGGGCAAGCTTCCGAGCACTCGACGAGCAGGTCGACGGCATCCTCGCTGGCCCCGCGGCAAAAGCGGCGCGGACGGCCGCAGAGGAGCTGGAACGGGCTTTGACGCGTGAAGGTGCCTCTGCCGAGCTGGTCGAAACGACCGAATGGCTGCAGAACGCCGACGCCGGCTACCTGGATGCGGCGAAGACGCTCGTGGCGTCTGGGGTCCGCATCTTCGAGGAGCACGAGGCGGACGTTGTCGAACGCGGCGCCACCGAGCTGATCGACGCGCTCATTGCTCTACCCGGGCTCACGCAGGCCCACCTCGAGGCGATCGGGTAGAGCGAGTGTCGTGGGCGGTGACGGGTTGAAACCGCCGACCCAACGAGCTACCCCGCGCAACACCCAGGGCACGACCTGGCTATTGCTAGGCGGAACGGGCTGCCCGATTGGGTGCCTCTGGGGCGACTCGTCGGGTTAGAAGTCCGACGCTCTATTCCACTGAGCTACGGGCGCAGGCTGCAAAGATGCATAGGAAGATTATCGGCTCAATCAGGTCGAAGTAGTCAGCAAACCGTGTCCTAAAAATGTCCTGATCCTTGAAAGTGGGAACCCTTACCGAGCTCTCGTACCGCCACATGCTTGGTAGGCCGGCCTGGGTACGAGCCGGCGGTCGCCGGCTGACGCCTACAGAGATTCGATTCCGCTTCTTCCCGCCAACTAACGAGACGCTACATTGGCGCGAGTGAAAGATGTCAGCCCTACTCCGAGGCCGGACACGATCGTGTTGCATACGCAGACACGGAATATCCACATGACCATGGGCATCCTCACCGGCATGTCCCTGATCGTCGGGGGCGTCTTGAGCATGCTCGCTGAGGCAGATCGCCGGTTCGCCCTCGTTATTCTTTTCGGAATCCTCACGGCGGTTCTGGCGGGTTTCTGGGTCTATGAGATCCGGAATCCCCTCCGGTTGGAGGTCTCACGCGACCTGATCGAAAAGAAACGTCATGGACGACCGGGGTCGAAGGCCTTGGTGCGAACCACGGGCGAAGTCATCATCGAGATGCGCAGGTCGGAAGGCGCCCATGGCGGGTACTTCCCCGTATTGAAAGTTCCAGGCGCGGATGGATGG
>JBKJYP010000372.1:0-14596 GCA_046715695.1 Actinomycetota bacterium
GGGTGTGATGAGTTGGTCCTGTTCCCTGCGGTTGCGGAGATAGAGCAATTGGACCGGCTCGCGGAAGCTCTCGCCGCTCTGTCATGAAGATCGTCACCGTTGGTGGGGGGCCGGGTGGCCTGTACGCCAGCCTGTTGCTTGCCCGTTCGGATCCGTCGCGCGAGATCACGCTCTATGAGCGCAACGCGCGCGGTGCTACCTACGGATGGGGAGTCGTGTTCTCCGATAGGACCCTGTCATCCTTCCGCGAGGCCGATCCCAAGACGTATGAGCGGATCATCGACGCGTTCGTGATGTGGGATGTCATCGAGGTGCGGCTCGATGACGAGGTTGTTCGATGCGGCGGACAGGTCTTCTCCGGCATCTCGCGCCGGGCTCTCCTCGAGATCCTCAATCAGCGTTGTGAGGAGTTGGGAGTCGTCCTTAGGTTCGAAACCGAGTACCAGCCCGAAGAGGTTGGGGCAAGCGATCTCGTGATCGCCGCGGATGGGATCCACAGCGGTCTGCGTGAGAGCAACCGAGAGGCCTTCAAGCCACGGATCTCGCAAGGAGGCTCCCGTTACATCTGGTTCGGAACCACCTGCCCCTTCGATTCGTTCACGTTCATCTTCAGGCGGTCCGGATACGGGCTGTTCCAGGCCCACGTCTATCCCTTCGACGGCGAGATGAGCACCTTCATCGTCGAATGCGATGAGGTGACCTGGCGCGCTGCGGGCCTCGATGTC
Source organism: Actinomycetota bacterium (assembly GCA_046715695.1). Lineage (GTDB taxonomy): Bacteria > Actinomycetota > CADDZG01 > CADDZG01 > WHSQ01 > DATLNM01. Next base: position 726 of record JBKJYP010000372.1, read on the forward strand.
GCAAGCGAGGCAGAGAGCATCGCTTTCTGTCAGGAGGTGTTCGCAACCGACCTCGGCGGCCGCCCCCTGATGTCGAATCAGTCGAGCTGGCTGACCTTTGCAACGCTTCGAACTAGATCCTGGTGGCATGGCAACTTGGTTCTGTTGGGCGATGCGGCCCACACGGCTCACTTCTCGATCGGATCCGGCACCAAGCTCGCGATGGAAGACGCGATCGCTCTCGCCCGGGCCCTCGACGAGCATCCAACCATCGAGGCAGCTTTGGCGGACTACGAGATCGAACGCAAAGCCATCGTCGGCCGATTCCAGGAAGCAGCGGCACAGAGCCGTGATTATTTCGAGTCGACATCGCGGCATATCGAGCTGGAGCGGGAGCAGTTCATCTTCCATCTCCTCACCCGCAGTGGCCGGGTGGATTACGACGAGCTACGAGTGAAGGACGCCGCCCTCATCGACAGGGTCGACAGGTGGTTCGCTGCTCGTTCGGGTTCACGGACCCTGGTGGCCCCGCCCCCGGTCCTCGCGCCCGTATCGATAGGGGAGCTGCAGCTCGGGAACCGGATCGTCGCCACGGTCTCCTCGCCCGATGGGGAGGCCATGGGGGCCGGGCTGTCGATGTTCGGAGATGTCTGCGTCTCCGATGATGGACGGATCTCGCCCGAGAGTGAGGTCCTCTTCAAGAGTGAGCATGCCGAAGCCTGGAGACGCCGCCTCTCGGCGATCGATACGAGAGCCGGCGTCCGTCTGGTGCACGCGGGTCGCCGGGGTGCCACTAGGCCCCGCGCTCACGGCTTGGACCGGCCCCTGGCCGAGGGGTGGCCTCTTATCGCACCGTCGGCTCTTGCCTACGGCGCCAACCAGAAGCCGAGGCAGATGCTGCGTGGGGACATGGAGACCGTGCTCACAGCATTCGTTCACTCCACCAAGCTCGCAGAGGAGGCCGGCTTCGATGTCTTGTGCATCGACATGGCCCGCGGCTATCTATTAGGGAGTTTCATCTCACCCTTGACCAATCGCCGGGACGACCACTTCGGAGGCGACCTCCAGCGTCGCCTGCGCTTCCCACTCGAGGTGTTCTCGGCGGTGCGCTCGGTTTGGTCGAAAGCCTTGGCTGCATCCATCTGCACCAGCGACGAGGCCAAGGGCGGAGCGACGATCGATGACGCGTTGACCCTCGCTCGTGCCTTGAGAGAGAGTGGCTGCGATCTGCTGGAAGTCTCAGCCGGCTACACGGTTCCTGATGACAGGATCCGGTCCGATCCCTACTCGGTCCCGAGTTTCGTCGATCGCATCCGGAACGAGTGCAGCATCCCGACGTTGATGGCGCGTCCCCTAGCGACGGTCAACCGGATCAACACCCTCGTAGCGAGCGGCAGGACTGACCTCTGCGTGTTGCTCTCGAGTAGAGCGGCGTCCTAGGTCGTCACCTTCGACGTGAGTCTCGTTCTTCACGAGTCCTCCGTATCTCTTCCAGGATCTCCACCATGACCCGTCCTTGCGCTTCAAGGACTTTGGCGATCTCTTTGAGCTGACGGATGATGTCAGCGTCGCCGCCGAATCGAGGCATCTCAGTAAACGAGCTTGATAGTGAAGCAGTAACCGGTGATATCCACGAGCTCAGTATGCGGAGGCTCAGTGTCACTTTTGCGCCGGCCCGATGCTACTCATCTATGAGTACGATATGCTCATCCCATGAGTAAAAGGCTCCAGGTGGTCCTGCGAGACGAAGAATTCGCTCAACTCCGAGAGGTCGCCCGAGAGCAGGGACTCACCGTTTCGGAATGGGTGCGCCAGGTGCTGCGGCGAGCTCGGACCGAGCGTCCGGCCGCCGATCGGGCGCGCAAGCTCGCCAGCGTTCGGGCGGCCGTGCGCCATGATTTCCCGACGGGGGATATCGAGCAGATGCTTGCCGAGATCGAGAGTGGTTATGGATCCCGATGATCTTCATCGATTCCAACATCCCCATGTACTTGGTGGGCGGGCATCACCCGCACAAGGCCGACGCTCACCGACTGCTTGATGACCTGATCGCTCGCGAGGAGCGACTCGTCAGTGATGTCGAAGTCCTGCAGGAGATCCTGCATCGCTATGTCGCCATCGGTCGGACCGACGCGATCCAGCCGGCATTCGATGCGTTGCTGCATGTAGTGGACGAGATCTTTTCGATCGGTGTGGCAGAGGTGGAGGGCGCTAAGCGCGTTGTGCTCGGCGGGTACGGCCTATCGGCAAGAGATGCGATCCATGTTTCGGTGATGCAGGAACACGAGGTCGGCCGGATCCTCAGCTTTGACTCTGGTTTCGATCGATTCCCGGGCATCGATCGTCTTGGGTGAGAGCGACGTACGAAGCCTCATTCAGCTAGGATCGACCGACCCGCCACCCAAGGGAAGGGGAGTGATGAAGAAGGCGATCGCAGCAGTCCTGCTGGCCCTGATGATGGTCCCGTTCATTGGCACGGTAGCCCAGGCAAGCAATCTCAAAGAAAAGGTTGAGTGCCTCTTCTACCAGACGTTCCGCGAGCGCGACCCTGACGACTACTTGGAGTGCTTCGTCTAAACCGCATCACTGGCACCTGCTGAGGAGGAAGCCCATGACGAGATTCAAGCTGTTTCTGGCCACCGTGGTCATGACCGTCCCCACCATGGTGGCGTTCGCACCTCCTGCGAGTGCTTGCATGGGCGAGGTGTGCGACACGATCAACCGCGTCTGCATGAAGGTAACTAAGACCAGCTGCGTCGGTTAGCCACTTCCTAAACGCGGTGCCCCTGAAGTAATCTGCGCGCTGAGCAGGGCAACACAGGGGGGCCGTAGCTCAGTTGGTTAGAGCGGCGGACTCATAATCCGCTGGCCGCTGGTTCGAGTCCAGCCGGCCCCACAGATGAAGTTGCACGTCAGATTGGACATCTACGGTGTGGAACGCGTCATCCAGACTCTGTGCTAGTCGATCCATGTCGTTCGGGAAGAGATGTCCGTAGGAATCTGTAGATGATTCGCCATCGCCACTTAAGACAAACCCAGTAGCAGCGCGCCCTAGACCTTAGTCACTTTCCCCCGGTATCGTTCCTTTCTCCATCAACGCGGACTCGTGTAACCCTGCGGTATGGGTCCCCTGAGCATCGTCCACCCGAGTGACCTCACTGTTCTTGGAACCAATCTCCTGCCTGTTGATCAGGCTCTCGTAGGCCCAGTACCGCCAGCCATCCAGGTCGTAGTACCGGTTCGGAGGCTTGCTCTTCCAGCGAGCCATGTAGCCGTTCTCTAAGATGAATTGCCGAGCTTCCTGGAACCTGTTGGTGTCTGCCCAAGCCCCTACCGTGTACTCATGGGGAACCCCGGGCATGCTCTTAGCGAACCTCCAGTTCACCGAGGCTACCCACTTCGGAAAGCCATCAGCGTCCAACTTTGTCCTCCATCTAGATCTGGTTCAAGTCAAGAGTGACGGGCGGCAAAGTAGATCAGAGCGAAGCACAGCGAGAGACCCACGAGGAGCGTGATGACTTCCGAAACCATCACTGGTTGAAGCCTACGCGTCGAGGGAGGGCAAAGCGTCGCTTAACTTCTTGATGGAAGTGTCACCGCTCTCGACCAATGAGATCTGATATCTCAGCACGGTGGCAATTTGGTCTTCCGGCTTCACATATAGGGCGAGGAGCGCCTTTTCCCTCGCTTCGTCCATCATCCCCGCACGCCGCAGGACATCCACCTGGAGGCATGATTCCGTCTCGTCGTCGCCCGTAAGTCGCTGTTCAACCGCGTGGGCCCGGTCGATCAAAGCGCAAGCCTGCTGTCGACATCTCCGAGCTTGGGCATCCAGACCATCGTCGTCGCAGGTCCAGGCCGCACGGACCACGGCCCATGCCGAACTGGACAGATCACCGGCCGCCTCCTGGATCATCGAGGCGCAGAGGAAGGAATTCGCCAGTTCCGGAAACTCATCGGAACCCAGCTGAGCGAGATAGTCCGGTCGAATAATCACCTGAGCGGCGATAGCTACGAGGTCTGTGATGTCGTTGTCGCAGTACCCACAACTTTCACACCGCTGGACCTCGTAAGGAAGGATCTCTCTCATCATCGGAGCCGGCCGTAGATCCAGATCCGGGGATCCGAAGGTATTCGTCGAGGTAACGACGATGACCTCATTCTCGGCGCCGCAGAGCGCGCACTCGATCATCTCGGGCACCAGCATGGTCATTATTCCCACCTCCTAGACACAGGTTAGTGAGGGGGGGTGACAGAAATGCATTGGTACAAGCTCATCCGACTTCACGTCCGATATCGGGTCTAGACCACCCGAGAGTTAGCGGCCAGGAATTCTGTGATCTCCTCTTTGCCAAGACTGCCGGAGGCGGCGCCGATCACCAGGTCAAAGAGTTCCGGGTCCGAAGCCGTGACAGCGATGCCGTTGATCCGTAGGAACACGTCAGTCACCGCCAGAGCTACGCGCTTGTTGCCGTCCAGGAACGGGTGGTTGTTGACCAGGTGGAAGAGGTATGCCGCTGCCTGCTCATGCAGACCGGGATGGAGCAGCCTCCCACCGAAACTGGCTTGGGGTTGTTCCAGCGCCGACTCCAACAGGCCAAGGTCACCGAGCCCGTGGGCGCCTCCGAAGGAATCAATCTGGTCTCGATGAATCGCCAGCACTACTCGAAGTGACAGGAACTTACTTCGCAAGCTTCTGGTACACCTCGGAGCGCTCTCTCTTGGAAACCATGTAGGCCATGCTGGCCTCTAGCTCGAGTGCGTCGATGTCGGGCGGCGCAATAAGCAATGTATTGCCGGCTAGCTGCACCTCAACTTCATCGTCGACCTCCAGAAGATCGAGAACTTCCTTGGGGATGATGACTCCCCATGAGTTGCCGATCTTCGTTAGCCTCTTGCGCATAGCTTGAGTATAACAACGTTAGAACCGGTAAAAGCGTACTCCGCGGCCTTGGGGTTATGGGATCTGTAGCTCTCGACTCAGCGAATCAACCGCTGGGCTGATCGGACACGACATCCGATGCCGATCGAAACCCCCTAGTGCGGTGGGGGTTGGTCGATGACTCGAAAACTGACTGATTTGCGCGTTGAAGGATCCTCACCTAGCTGACCGATGATCCGGTAGCCCCCCGCACCCGGAAAGACGGTATCGACATTGACAGCCAGAACTGCCCGGAGGTCGCTGCCCGGTGGGAGCCCGGCGGGTCGCCCCACCTCAAGCTCGCCGCTCATATTCGCGATCTCAGGCTCTCCATCCTCCGCCTGAACGACGACGCTCAACCCGAACCTTCGATTCGTTTCATTCCAGGGCACGAGGATGCTGACACCGATCCCGAAGTGGGATGAGCCGAATCCTCCCTGGGGGCCGGCCGAGCGCCAGTGATCGGTCCACCCGACCCCGGATAGGTAGAGCAGCCCGTTGACGGCCTCCGCGTGATTACACAGGGCCACGAACTCGATCTCGGGCATCAGTCGCCTCCTAGGTTCTGTTACGTTGACGTTCTGTATACATTATGTATACTCGATTGGACCGATGTCAACAAGAGAGCGCAGCCTTGGAGATCTGGGCCTGGAATTGGAACTACGACGAGGACGCCAACGTCGACCACCTCCTTGAGCACAGCATCCGCGAACGGACCGTGGTCGAGATTGCGGAACTCGACGATCCCCGATTCCGGGAGGACGAGGACGAAGAGCATGCAAGCAGTCACCACATGATCGGGTCGGATCTCTCTGGGCAGATGTGGGTCATCTGCATCGTCGAGATCGATCCTCGAACCCATACATGGAGCGCGATCACGGGTTGGCCGGCCGATGACGGGGACAAAGACTGGTATTGGAGGAATCGATGAACAGGGATCCGGAGCGAGCTCTCTCCAAAAGAATGGAAGACCGACGCGATGACCCCGCAAGACTAGAGAAACCAGCCGCAGATATCACGGTTCGTAGTCCTGGGTCACACGTTGTTTCTGTTCGGATTCCGACTGGAGAGTTTCTCCAGCTTCAAGACAGCGCTCGAGCCTCACATCAACGTGTCGGGGACTACGTCCGTGGCGCCATTCGGATGAGGATTCAACTGGAGGACGACATAGCTTCTCGTTCTATGGAGGTCATGTCAGACAGACTGATACAGACGCAGGAAGCAGCTTTGTGGTTTCGGTGGTCTGGTAACCCATTGCCCCATTCGGTGTCCGGTATCCCATCGCCCAAGAGCGCCTAGCTGATCGGATCCAACATCCGATTAGGAACTTAAGGAAAGTTGCCTCGCTCGGTCCTCCCAATTGGCGAAGACTCTTCTGCAGACAGGGTCAAGCGGCTGCAATTTGTTCCCTTCGGCCAGGCAGGACACTTGCCTGAGGCAAGAAAACTTGCCAAAAGCACGTTAAAGTACAGCCTTGTCATTCTGAAATCCGAGCAGTATTAGGAAGGATCTCGTGGGCGAGCTCCAGTCATTCAGAGCCGTATACCCGGCGGATCGCGCCACCTCCCTCTCGGGGGTACCCCGAAGCACTCTCTACTACTGGGCGCGCGAGAACATTCTTGTTCCAAGCGTTTCTCCGGTTAGAGAAAAGCTTTGGTCCTTCTCGGACCTCCTATCAGCGCGAGCAATCCATTGGCTACGACAAGACAAAGGACCAGCCGCTCGCACCACTATGAAAAACGTGCGAGAGGCCCTTCAATACGCCGCAGAAATAAACGTCTCTTTCGGGCACCTTGATATTCGTGTTGATCAGCGAGGGAAGGTGTTTTTCTTTGACGAAGCTACTGAAGAGCTTTATCGAGTTGGTGGCCAAGAAGTCTTCGACAGGGCTCTCCCTAATTTGCAACTCTTATCCGAGTTCCGGTCGAAGACTGGAATTGGACCCAACCTAAAAAGGCCACGCCCGATGCTGCGCCTCTTGCCAGGAAAGCTTGGAGGCGAACCGCATATCGAGGGGACCCGACTCGCCTCCAAATCTCTCGCAAGCTTGAGCCTGAAGGGCTTTAGCGAGGGCGCGATTATTGACCTATATCCCTTTCTAAAGGGGCGGAGAGCTGCTTTGAAAGAAGCTCTCGATCTAGAGAAGCAGCTTTCAGCAAATCTCGGCCGCACCGCTTGAGCGAGTGGCGCTCTTCGCACTTGATGAAGGTTTTCCCGACACAATCTTCACCGTGGCGAAGCTCTTGCCGGGCCTTGAGCTGCGCCCCCTGCGTGAGGTCGATGAACGTCTTGTAGGAAATTCAGATGACTGGGCAATCCTTCTCAGACTTCACCAGATGGATGAGAAGTTCGACGGCTTGATCACGGTGGATTCATCTATGGCGGCACTGACAAGAGAGTTATCCGTGCTTCACCAGACCGGGCTCACCCTGGTTGTTTTGGAGGAGGCAGGAGATGATCCAGTGCGGGCAAGCGGACTTTGCCTGCTGCATCTTCCGTACATCGCAGAGGCGACGATTCCTGGGGAACCTCAACTATGGCAGCTGCGAGCACCAGCCCGGCGATCCCCACAGAAAGCTTGGGCCCGTTTAGGCGAGATCGCTAGCAAGCAAGGTAGTTCTATTCAGGGAGTTTTCGATCAAGAGCGCCTCAGCCCAGAGGAATTGGGGTCTGACCTTTGGGATTGGTACTCAGGAATTGAAGAGGCCATCTAGATTCACTCGTCGGGGCACGACCTGATCGATCTTGAATCCGCTGGAACAGGCTGAATTGGGACTCAGGTAGAAATCACCTCTCATAGGAAAGCGAAGGAAGAAGCCAATGGCTAACACCAGCTCATCGGACTGGGAATCCCATCGTCGTGGGCAAAGACTCCGTTTATCTGCGAAGGGTCCAGTTCGTCCCGACTTCGGAGCTATTTGGTGAGTCGACGGCGCAGGTCAAAGGCCGAGTTCAGATACCTGAATCACTTTCCTCCGCCTCTATTGCAAGAGCTCGTCGCTGGACGGTGGCTGCCTCTGCTTGGTGCGGGTATCTCGCGCAATGCATCAACCCGTGATGGCACACTCATTCCCCTCTGGCCTGATTTGGGAGAGCTTCTAGCCAAAGACGTCCTTGACTTCGATACAAACGATCCTGTTGAAGCAATCTCGTCCTATGAACAGGAGTACTTGCGTCCCAGACTCGTGGAGCGCATAAGCGAGCTCTTATTGATTGGGGAAGCTACTCCAGGCCGCGTGCACGCAACCTTCTGCCGAATTCCGTTCGATATCGTTTGCACGACGAATATCGATTTTCTCCTTGAAGATCAGTACACCTTGCTAGGCAAGTCCTGTGTCCCCCTCATCGACGAGACTCATCTCAGTACAAACCTCAAGAAGGGGGCCACGGCGCTGCTAAAGGTCCACGGAGATGTTCATCACCCAGACCGGTTGATTGTGACTGAAAGTGACTACGACCGATTCCTAACCGACTATCCGCTGGTTGCCACCTATTTATCGAACCTCCTGATCACCCGGACTCCTGTCCTTATCGGATACAGCCTGAACGACCCTGACTTTAGACAAATCATGCATGTAGTCAGTGCTCGACTAGGACGACTAAGACGTCAGGCCTGGGCCATCCTGGTGGGCGCAACACCAGGGGAAGTCAGGCGGTATGAACGAAGGGGGGTCAAAGTGATCAACCTCCCGGGGGCTAAGGCGTCGTATGGAACAGTCCTGGGAGACGCTCTCGATGAGCTTTCTCGTTACTTCGACCAGAATGTCCTGGAAGCTAGTCAAATAACTGAAGAAGACTCCTCAGCAGAGCTCAGATTCGGCCCCGATCAGGAGAGCCGGATATGTCTCTTCCTGATCCCAGAAGACTCACTTGCCCTCTACAAGAAACACGTTTTTCCGAGCGTCGAGGAGACTGGGTTCATTCCCCTCGCACCTGAGGATGTCATCTCACCGGCAGGAAGTGATGTCGCTAAACGAGAAGCTCTTGTGACTCGCGCACGAGCAATTGTCGTAGATGTGACGTCGCCCTCAACCCTTCGCGAGTTGGACTTCGTGCTCGTGAGCGCGCCAGAGGCACAGTTGCTTATTGTTGCGATGCAAGGAGAACCATTACCCCTGGAACTACCCGAGGAAGCGCCCATTGTTTACCGGTCGCCTGCAACTCTGAGAGATCCCCACGGCTTCTCCACGCGAATCGCCCAATGGCTTCAGGGAGAGGGCGCTCTAACTTCTGATGAACTAATTAATGAACCCAATCGACTACTCGAGCTTGGTGAATACGCACTGGCGATCATCTCGGCAGTGCGCGTGTTGGAAGCTACTCTGAGAGAGAGACTTAACCCCAATCGCTCGGATCGACGCCCAAGGTCCCTGAGCGCGCTCCTAGCCGAAGCCGAGAACCAGCAATTACTTCCAAGCGGAACGACATCTCGTTCCCGGGAATGGATGGGGCTTCGAAATGAAGTCGTGCATCTCGGTCGTCAGGTTCATCCTCAGACTGCCAAGAGCGTAGTTCGGCAAATTCTCGAGATTGTGAATCTCTTGCATAGGTAAGAATGCCTGAGGTTCCCAGATTCGGACCGTGAGTCCGATGGCAAGGCCGCAAGCGGAAAGAGTTGCCGGTCTGGCCATTCTGCCTGTGTGGCTGCTGCCCGTGAAATCATAGCGGGATGGCGGAACACGCACTAGCTGAGGCTTCAGTACGTCTCGAGATTCTCCAGAAGCTTTTCCCCAATATGGCCGTAGCCGCAATCAAGGCTGGGAAATGGGGAGTACGCGCACGGGTAGAGCTTTCTGGAGGCCAATCCGTGAAGTACGGATACCTCGATCATTCACACGGGCTTCTAAGCCTTAAGTTCTATCCTGGAGACACCCTAGGTCAAGCACGTGCCTTTTTTCGAGACGCTGCCCGAATTGATGGAGCACTTAAGCTCGCTGTCGGCGACTGGGACGTGATTCCGAATTTTCACTTTGGTTTCATCAACAGGGGGTTCGTTTGGACAGAATCACGAGTCGGACTGACGAGCTACCTTCAGTATTGGCGAGATCGAATTGACGATCTGCACGAGTGGAGCCGCTCCGAATGGAGCCTTGAGCTTGATCGACTTGTCAAAGATGGCGTCTTCTCTCAAACAGACCTTCCGGCCTTTCACAATGCGTTCACTGACACGGGACGGCAGTCGGCCGCTCCTCGGCCTGGTATTCGAGTCAGTTACATCTGGGCAGGTACGCCGACGCCTGATGATCTCGAAGCGAATCTTCCGGGCCTCATCAGGGTCGCACTTTCACACTTGGGGGAGCCGATCCCTCAATTTCCATAAAAGAGGGTCTTTTGCTGCCCTTCCTCCCAACACTTACTCTTCCTTCAGTGACTGACTGGAGATGGTGCAAATGACGACAATCCAGTTCAAGCAAGTCAACTATTCCCTATCCCTCCTCGTGGATCAGATCCAGATGGGAGCGATAGCCCTCCCGGACATCCAGAGACCATTCGTTTGGAAGGCAGTCAAAGTTCGTGATCTCTTCGACTCCATGTATCGGGGTTATCCCATCGGATACTTGCTGTTCTGGGACAACGTGATTGAACCAGGGGCTAGACAAATCGGGTCAGACGACAAGCAGTTAGCTCCTCAGCAACTAATCGTCGACGGTCAGCAGCGGTTGACGTCGCTATATGCAGTCACCAAAGGCCTGCCCGTTCTCACCCAGGACTACAAAGAAACCCGAATCCAAATAGCCTTTTCTCCCGTAACAGAGAGATTTGCAGTGGCGGACGCGACCACTCGGGCGAATCCAGAATGGATACCCGACATAAGTGAAGTCTGGAACTCTCCACTCGGGATTTATCAATTCACTAACGACTACATTTCGAGGCTTCGTGGGGACCACGAATTGGAGCCAGAGGAAGAGGCGCGCATGGCGCAGGCTATTCAAAAGCTTGCGGATATTTCCAATTTTCCCTTCACGGCGTTAGCGCTCTCCTCCGCATTGGATGAGGAGAAAGTCGCCGAAATCTTCGTACGCATTAATTCCGAGGGAGTTCGCCTTAGGCAAGCAGATTTCATTCTCACGCTCATGTCGGTTTTTTGGGATAAGGGTCGCAAGGAACTTGAGGATTTCAGCCGACTTTCACGCCAACCCACTGCTGGTGCGGCGTCCCCTTTCAATCCCTTCATCGAGCCGGACCCTGACCAACTACTAAGGGTCGGGGTCGCATTAGCGTTCCGACGCGCCAGACTCGAAACTGTCTACTCCATCCTGCGAGGGAAGGATCTCCAGACAGGAGACTTCTCGGCAGAGCGCAGGGACCAGCAGTTTGGCGTCTTGCAATCCGCTCAGGAGGGTGTGCTCGACCTCACGAATTGGCACGAGTTTCTTAAGGCTTTGATGGCCGCTGGATATCGAGGCAAGCACATGATTGCCTCGCAGACAAATCTCATGTACACCTACGCCTTCTATCTGATTGGGTTGAGAGACTTCCACGTCGATAGAAAAACCTTGCGCCACGTGATTGCGAGATGGTTCTACATGACCTCCGTGACCAGCCGATACACGGGCTCAAGCGAAACGCAGATGGAGTCCGACCTCGCCAGGCTTAGAAATGCCAAGACCGCTCAAGACTTTGTTGATGAGCTAAACAGGTCAGCGTCCGCTGAACTAACCAATGACTACTGGGACATAAAGCTCCCGAATGACCTCGAAAGAACGCTTGCCAAGAACCCTGTTTTGCTGGCCTACTACGCGGCTTTATGCGCGCTCGATGCCCGTGTGCTTTTCTCGCAGATGAAGGTCACCACTCTTCTTGACCCGAGTGTCCATGCGAAGAAGGCATCGATAGAACGTCATCACTTGTTTCCACGGGCATATCTAGAGGGATTAGGAATCCAGCTTCCAGAGATCAACCAATTGGCAAACTTTGCCTTCGTCGAGTGGAATGACAACATCGCCATCGGCTACCAGGCGCCCATGAAGTACTACCCAGCTTACGTCCGGCACTTCTCGGGCGAGGATCTTGACAAGATGGTGTTTTGGCATGCTCTGCCTGAGAACTGGCATGACATGGAATATCGAGCGTTTCTTGATGCTCGACGCCACCTGATTGCGAAGGTGATCCGGGCGGGCTGGGAGACGCTGAGTCTTCTGTCCGATCCGGAGGGAGGCTCAGATCGGGAGGTCTCCCCGAGTTTCAGTCATAGCCCTGAGCACTGGACCGTCCCAGAACTGATTCAGTTGCGAGAGAGCGCCCGAGTTGAATTCAAGTCGTCGGCACGATGGAACTACGAACGCGGGGAGAAGGGAAGAGAGATTGAAGACGCCGTAGTCAAAACGATCGCTGGTTTCATGAATCGGCTTGGAGGGACACTCCTGATTGGCGTTGCTGATGACGGGGCCGTTCTGGGTTTGGAACGGGACCTTTCGACCCTTAAAAAACACGACCTGGATTCCTTCGAGAATTGGCTCGTGACGCTATTCGAACAGTCCTTAGGTAAACCTGCCTTAGGCAACATCGTGACGTCCTTTGTTGAAATAGCTGGGGCTTATGTGGCCCGTGTTGACGCGCGACGAAGCACAAAGCCTGTCTATGCAAAAACCAGCAAGGGGAGCGATCTGTTCTTCGTTCGCGCTGGGAACTCAACCCGAGAAATGTCGGCAAGGGAGACGGTTGAATACATAGAGCAGTATTGGGACGCGAAGCAGTCGGCACTAGAGAACGTCCCGCAATCAACATCGACGCTTCCTGAGCAGGAAGGGCCACCCGACATCGACATTGAACATGAGGGTTCACAGCCAGACCTGAAGAGGCTCGAGCAAGACTTTCATGCCGCTATGGTCGAGGTTTACACGAGGGCCAAGGCAGAGGCTGGCTACAACGCCGTGCGATTCTTGGGCATGCTTTCAGAGATGGGAGGCATTGAAACGGCGAAACAGCTTCTGGCTACTCCAAATACCTCAGAGGGATTCCAAGCGCTTTGGCATGCAAAGAGGCTCGATCTTTCAGTGGAAGCGCACGTTCTCCAGCCAAAATTCGCCGCTCTGTTTAGCGAGGAAGAGTTGGCCACGGCGAGAGACCGCCTAAGCGAACTTGGCTTCTCGACACCCACCGACAAATAGGAGTCACCTATTCGGATTGGAGGGCCGATGTCAGTTTGATCCAAGATGCTAAGCGATCGGTGCTGGATACCAGGCGGGGCAAGGAGGCTGTGCACCTGCCGCCCTTCGTATCCTTCAGCCCCTACGATGAAGGCATGGATAGCAGCGAGTTTCCGACTGCGACATCGTTTCGGGGAGTGGCTTCGGAAGGGCTGAGTTCCGACGTCCCTAGCCTGATCAGGTCGCGTCAACGCATCGCCGACCACGGAGAGGTCTTTACGCCCGCCTGGCTCGTCGAGGACATGCTGAACCTTGTTGAGGCCGAGACGGAAAGAATCGATGCCCGGGTCTTGGAGCCAGCCTGCGGAAGTGGGAACTTCCTAGTGCACGTGCTGCGCCGGAAGCTCGCAGCTGTCGAGCGGAGGTTTGGGAAATCTGACTTCGAGAAGAGCCACTACAGCCTGTTCGGCCTGATGTGCATCTATGGGATCGAGCTTCTGGAGGACAATATTGTCGAATGCCGGTTCAATTTGCATGAAGTTTTCTCCGGCTACCTCGATCTTCACGGGTCGGATGACCTCTATGGCGCCGCGGGGCACGTACTAGCGGCAAACCTCATCCAAGGTGACGCTCTCACCATGCGAACAAGTGGAGGCGACCCGATTATTTTCCCCGAGTGGGGCTACCTCGGTAAGGGTCGGTTCCAACGACGCGACTTTCGCTTCGAGAGCCTGACCCAGTCAGCGGCATTCGGCCAAGAAGGCACGTTGTTCGCCGATCTTGGAATGCACGAGATCTTCACACCGACCAAGACCTATCCCCCGATGACGGTCAAGGACCTGCACTCATGACTTCAGCTTCAGCAGGCCTCCGCCTACGAG
>JBKJYP010000373.1:0-4720 GCA_046715695.1 Actinomycetota bacterium
CCACCCCGGTTCGCCAAGACGTATCTCGACTGGATGGAGAACCTGCGTGATTGGTGCATCTCGCGACAGCTTTGGTGGGGCCATCGGATCCCCGTTTGGTACTGCGCGGATTGTGAGGCCGCATCGGCCTCGATGGAAGACTTAGAGACCTGCCCGAAGTGCGCTTCGAAGAACATCGACCAAGACCTGGATGTTCTCGACACTTGGTTCTCGTCTCAATTGTGGCCGTTCTCGACCCTCGGCTGGCCCGATGAGACCGAAGAGCTGAAGTACTTCTATCCGACGAGCGTGTTGGTCACCGGCTACGAGATCATCTATCTCTGGGTTGCCCGGATGATCTTCTCGGGGTTGTCGGCGATGAACGATGTGCCCTTCCGAGATGTGTTCATAAACGGGATCGTTCGCGATGGACAGGGAAGGAAGATGTCGAAGTCCCTCGGCAACGTCGTGGACCCATTGGAGATGATCGAGCTATACGGAGCGGATGCTCTCCGCTTCTCTCTCGCTTTCGCATCTGTTCCCGGCAACGATCTCAATGCCTCTGAGAAGCGGATCGAGGACGCGAGGAACTTCGCTAACAAGCTATGGAACGCAGCTCGGTTCATCTTCCTGAGTGTTGGTGAGGGGCGCCCCACGCTCCCGGCCCCCGAAGCAGCGGCGGTCGAGGATCGTTGGATCCTCTCGCGACTCGACCGAACGCTCGAAGAGGTCGAGTCCGCGCTCGAGGCCTTCAACACCGGTGAGGCGATGCATGCTCTTCACTCATTCGTTTGGAGCGAGTTCTGTGACTGGTATGTCGAGCTGGCGAAGCTACGGACCGCGAGCGACCCAACAGCTGTCGCCGTATTGCTCGAGGTGCTCGACCTGGTCGTGCGTGCGCTCCACCCGGTCATGCCGTTCATCACGGAAGAGCTGTGGTCCCATCTCCACCCCGAGGAGTCGTCGATCATGGTCGCCCCCTGGCCAGAGGGGAAAGGCCGTCGTGACGAAGCGGCGGAGGCGACCCTCGAGATCTTCCAAGATGTGGTGAGGACGATCCGCCGGGCCAAGATCGACAACAACATCCCTCAAGGGGCCCGGATCTCGGTCACTATCGTCGCCGGCGAACACACCGACGAGCTCCGGGCGATGACGGAAGCACTCAGATCGTTGGCCCGCCTGGGAGAGATCGATCTCGCCGAGGCCCTGCCGCCGCCTGAGGGACAAGCTCGGTCTATCTCCGAGGGAGGCATCGAGGTCTCTCTCGAGCTCGCGGGGGCCGTCGATCCCGAAGCCGAGAGGGCGAGGCTCGCCTCGAAGCTCGCGGAGGTGGATTCGGAGATAGCCCGGGCCGAGGCCAAGCTGGCCGACACCTCCTTCGTGGAGCGTGCCCCCGCAGCCATCGTTGCCAAGGAGCGGGACAAGCTGGCATCACTGCAGGCTTCGAGGGCCAAGGTCATCACCCAACTAGACGCGGTCGGCTGATCGGGTGGGCTGGGCTCAGGCGACCTCCTATCTCGATTCCCTCGGCATCGACGCGATGAAGACCTTGTCGCCGTCTCTTAGCCGGATCGAGGCCCTGCTGGCCTCCCTCGACGATCCTCAGAAGGGCCTCCAGGGGATCCACATCGCCGGGACCAACGGCAAGTCGTCCACCGCGCGTATCGCATCCTCACTGCTCATCGCTTCGGGTCTATCGGTGGGTACGTTCACATCTCCGCACCTGTCGAGCATCCGTGAGCGGATCATGCTCAATGCAGAGCCGTTATCAGAAGACATGTTCGGCGCCGTGTTCGATCAGATGGCTCCTTACATCGGCCTCGCGGAAGACGGTCTCGGAGAGAAGCTCAGCTATTTCGAGGTCCTCACTGGGATGTTCTTCCTGTGGGCGGCAGAGCAGCCCGTCGACGTAGTTGTCGTGGAAACCGGACTGGGTGGCACGTGGGATGCGACGAACGTCTTCGCCGGTGACGTTGCGGTGATCACGGGCATCGGCCTCGACCACATGCAACTTCTGGGGAGCGATCGGATGACGATCGCCGGAGAAAAAGTAGGGATCGTCAAACAGGATGCGACTGCAGTGATCGGCGAGCGAGCGCCGGATATCCAGAGTTTCCTCGCAGAGAGAGCAGTGGATGTGGGCGCGGCCGTCTCCCTGGTGGGCCGCGACTTCGAGCCCGTCGATGACCGAGTGGCTTACGGCGGTCGCTATCTTTCATTGCGAACACACAGACGCACCTATGAAGGGATGTTCCTCCCGCTCCACGGATCACATCAAGCAAGGAACGCAGCTGTCGCTTTGGAGGCTGTGACGCGTTTGCTTGCGGCGCAGGAGCTAGAAGAAGCCCTCGTCGCGGTTGGGCTCTCATCCGTCACGGCCCCCGGAAGGATGGAGACGATCCCGGTTTCTGGCACCGGAGTCCCGGTCGTGCTCGACGTCGCTCATAACCCCGAAGGACTGTCGGCACTGGTGTCGTCCCTCGGAGAAGCATTCCCCTTCGACCGGGTTCTCGGCGTCGTCGGATTCCTTCGTGACAAAGACCACCTGGGCATGCTTACCGAGCTGAGCCGTCTCGATATCAAACTCTTTCTCACGCGGCCGAACGACGAACGCGGTCTCGATCCTGCCGGCTACATGGAAGCAGCTCGTTCGGTCGATCCCGACGCGGTCGCTTACCCAGATCCGGTCCACGCGATCGATGCGGCACTGTTGAGCGCGTCGGAGACCGATCTCATCCTCGTCACCGGCTCGCACTATGTGGTGGGAGCCGTCCGTGACCATCTGGTACAAACGAGCAAAGCGAAGAGGACAGGAGGTTGAGTAGTGCCCGAAACTGAGAAGACATTCATCATGGTCAAACCGGACGGGGTGCGGCGAGGCCTCGTCGGAGAAGTCGTCCGGCGGATCGAAGCCAAGGGCTACGAGCTGCGTGAGATGAAGATGTTCACGATCGACGAGGGCCTGGCCACAGAGCATTACGGCGAGCACGTCGAGAGGCCCTTCTTCGGCGAGCTCGTGTCATTCATCACCTCCGGCCCCGTCGTCGCGATGGTGGTCGAGGGCCCCGATGCGGTCGCCGGGATGCGTCAGTTGATGGGCGCGACCAACCCCCTAGAGGCGGCTCCAGGCTCGATCAGGGGGGATCTCGCCTCCTTGATCGGCGAGAACATCGTGCATGGCTCCGACTCCCCGGCTTCGGCCGAGCGTGAGGTAAAGCTCTTTTTCGGCTAGTCTCACTACTTCACTCAAATCACACGTTTCACGGGAGTCTTTGCTATGGAGAGCATGTTCTCACTGATCGGCCGCGACATGGCGGTCGACCTCGGGACGGCCAACACGCTGGTTTACGTCCGCGGACGGGGCATCGTGTTGAACGAACCGTCGGTCGTCGCCATCAATACGAAGTCCGGGGCGATCCTCGCCGTCGGGTCGGAGGCCAAGCGGATGATCGGCCGCACCCCGGCTCACATCGTGGCGATCCGCCCCTTGAAGGACGGCGTTATCGCCGACTTCGACGTCACCGAGAAGATGCTTCGCTACTTCATCCAGAGGGTCCACAAGCGGTCCTTCCTCGCTAAGCCCCGAGTGGTCGTCTGTGTTCCTTCGGGCATCACCGGTGTCGAGCAGCGCGCCGTCGAGGAAGCGACCATCTCCGCCGGAGCTCGAAGCGCATTCATCATCGAGGAACCGATGGCCGCGGCGATCGGTGCCGGACTGCCGGTGCATGAGCCGACCGGCAACATGATCGTGGACATCGGTGGTGGCACGACGGAAGTCGCCGTTGTCTCGTTGGGTGGGATCGTAACTAGTCAGTCCATCCGCACCGCGGGCGACGAGCTCGATGAGGCGATCATCAATTACATCAAGAAGGAGTACTCGCTGCAGCTCGGCGAGCGCACCGCAGAAGAGATCAAGATGGCGGTTGCCTCTGCGTTCCCGATGCCTGATGAACCTCAGGCCGAGATCCGCGGACGTGACCTCGTAACCGGTCTTCCCAAGACGATCATCGTCTCCGCAGAAGAGATCCGCCGCGCGATCGAAGAGCCCGTTAACGCGATCGTTGACGCGGTCAAGAACACGCTCGATAAGACCCCGCCCGAGCTTGCGTCCGACATCATGGACAAGGGCATCGTGCTGGCCGGTGGGGGATCGTTGCTCAAAGGACTCGACGAAAGACTCAAGCACGAGACAGGTATGCCGATCCACATCGCCGACGACCCGCTCTTCGCCGTTGCTGTTGGCTCGGGCAAGTGTCTCGAGGAGTTCGAGGCGCTCCGACGGGTCCTCATCTCCTCGACTCGCCACTGACCTTTACGTCTCCCTCCGAGAGGTTCTGATATCGGATGTTCCGCCGAGCCGGGCGAGGCCGGCTGCTTCTGCTGGTGTTCCTCGCCCTTTCCATCCTCCTGATCACCCTCGATTTCCGTCAGGGTTCGAGTGGTGCGTTCGAGAGGGTCAAGAACGTGGGCGAAGCGATAGTCGTCCCCATCCAGCGAGGGGTGACCGCGGTGTTCCGTCCCGTGCGCAACTTCTTCTCTTCGATCGTCGAGCTCGGTAGCCTGCGCAGTCGCAACGACGATCTCGAGGCCGAGATCCGCGGCCGTGACCTCGTGACAGGTCTCCCAAAGACCATCATCGTTTCCGCAGAAGAGGTCCGCCGCGCGATCGAGGAGCCTGTAAACGCGATCGTCGACGCAGTCAAGAACACGCTCGATAAGACCCCGCCCGAGCTTGCGTCCG
>JBKJYP010000374.1:0-10022 GCA_046715695.1 Actinomycetota bacterium
TTCCATCCGAGACCGATCAAGATGTCGAGGGCGGTCAGCCGGGCCTCGAACCGTCCCCGGTCTTGATCCGCCTCAGGAGCAGCCATCTTCAGCAGAAGGGGACTCAGCTCCTCTGGCAGGCCCGTGAGGTTGTAGTGGGTCCTCAAGCCATCCAGGATGGCAGCGGTCACCGGAGCGTTGTCGGCCCCGCTGATGATCGCGGCCAAGCGAAGGGGTCGCTCGAGGCGCCGAACCAGATCGATCCATTCCATCGTCTCGGGAAGTGGTCTCCGAGCCATGACCGAACCCGACCAATCAAGGAGAGCGCGTTCCGCGGCGCGAGCGAGTTCCCCGTCTTCACGAAGAAGTTCCTTGGCGATCGATGCTACGACGAAGAGCAAACGAACGTCATCGCCTTCGAGGTCGACAAGGCTTCGTCGGATCAGCCCGCTGACGGCGGGTGCAGCTGCCGCGCCGACTCGGGGTACGCGCTCCAACAGATCTATCGCCTCGACCATCGGTAAACGCCCGGGCATCAAGGCCAAGCACAGGAGGGCGGAATGCTGGTGTTCGTCCAGTTGACGAAGGCTCCAGTCGACGAGGGCAGTGAGCGAACGCTGTCGCGGGTCTCCGCCTCGTCGCGTCAACCCTGCCCCCGCTTCACTCTCGAGCAGAGACATCAGCCGGGGGAGGGGGACGTGAGGCGCCCTCGCCGCCGCTAGCTCCAGCGCGAGAGGAACCCCATCCAAGATCCTGCAGATGGCGGTGACCAGCTCGCCGTCGAGACGCTCTTCCGATACACCTGCTTCAGCGGCGCGGTCCAAGAACAAACGCTCCGCCGCTCCAGAACCGTTCTCAGTCGTCTCGAGAGGACGTAGGGCAAAGATCCTCTCGCCCGATACCTCCAATGGCTCCCGCGATGTGCATAAACACCGGACGTGAGGAACCCGGACGAGCAAGGTCTCCACGATCCCCACTACTGCCTCGATCACATGCTCGCAGTTGTCGAGGACCAAGAGCATCCGCCCCTGCAGGCCCAGTTCATCAGCCAACGACTCGATCGAGGATGTACCGGCCGCCGGCTGAACCACCTTCGCCACGGCCCGCGCGACATCCTCGGGCTTGGTAACAGAGGCGAGCTCGATCAACCAAGCGCCGCCTTCCAGTCCGGGCGCCTTCCGCTGGACCAGCTCACTGACGAGGCGGGTCTTGCCCGTCCCACCAGGCCCGACGACGGTGACCAAGGGATGTTGATCGACCAATGAGGACAGGGCGTCCATCTCTGCTTCCCGCCCAACGAAGGTCGTACGGGGCGGGGCAACGTTCGTTCGCTTAGTAGGGGGAGCCGCGCACGGAATCTCGGGACCGGCAACTCGCCAGAGTCGAACTCCTTCCGGGATGCCCTTGAGTACCCTCTCCCCTAGATCGACCCAGTCGCGTCCCGCGGGCCCGTGCGCTTCCACTACAGATTGCGAGACCAGTACCTGCTCTGCACCCGCTGCAGCTGCCACGCGCGCAGCCACATGCACGGGCATGGCTATGTAATCGTCGTCTATCGGTACTGCATGGCCCGTGTGAGCACCGGCGCGTAAGCGCAAGAGGAGAGGCCCTGCTTGCCTAGTCATCGAAACCGCTGAACACAGAGCAGCCACGGCTGCGGAAGCCGAGCTGAATGCAGCGAATGCCCCGTCTCCTTCCGTCGAGACAAGAACCCCGCCGGCTGACTCAACCGCCTCTTTAACTGCGCCCTGAACGCGGCCTAAGGCCTCAACGAAGTTGTCGCCGTGCTTCGCGAGCAGATCCGTTGACCCGACTACGTCGGTGAAAGCGAACGTCACTTCACCCGACGGAAGATCTCTCTGCACCAGGTGCGCCCCCGATAGGATGTGTACCACATTTAACTTGTTGGTGTATCATGTGGTGTATGAGAACCAATATAGATATCGATGATGACATCCTCAAAGAGGTTCAGCGCCTGACGGGCACCAAGACCAAGCGTGAGGCGGTGGACTTCGCTCTGCGTGAGCTCGTGGCTCGATACCGGCGCCTCGGCCTGCTCGGGTTGAAGGGCAAGGTGCACTGGGAGGGTGACCTCGAAGTGAGCCGCTCCGCCAGAACGTGATCGTCGTCGATACCAGCGTCTGGATAGACGTCCTTAACGATGTGGACTCCGAGAAAGCGACGCGCTGCACCGAGCTACTCCAGGATGGAGCCCCCCTAGCCCTTACCGACATCGTCTTCGCCGAGATCCTGCAAGGTTTCCGTCACGAACGGGAAGCTCGTCGGGTGGAGAAACACCTGCGGGCCTTCCCGGTTCTGAGGTTGGAAGGCCTCGACGACTTTGCTCTTGCAGCTGAGCTTTACCGGAAAGCGCGACGCGTTGGCGTCACGATCCGCAAGACGATGGACTGCTTGATCGCGGCCCCCTGCGTTAGAGATGGAGTCCCGATCCTGCATGCAGACGAGGACTTCGATCGGCTCGCGTCCTGCACTGATCTAAAGGTATTCACCTAGCACCAGGAACGACACCATCTGGCAAGAATCACGTAGTTACTGAGTAGGCCGTGGCGGCCGGAAGGATCGTTATGAAGAAGAAGAAGAAGATCGTCTCGGTGACGGTCCTCGCGGCCGTTTTCATCTCGCTCCTGGCGGCACCATCCCCGGCGATAGTCGGTGGGCGCGCCGCATCCGAGCCTTACCCCTTCATGGTCTCCCTCCAGACCAAGGATTCCGGTTCTCACCGGTGCGGCGGGAGTCTCGTTCACCCCCGCATGGTCCTTACTGCAGCCCACTGCGTCGACGGCGATGCTCCGGCCACTGGGTTCAGGGTCATGGTCGGCTCGACGAACCTCGGTTCGGGGGGCGAGTTGATCGACGTGAAGGAGATCATCGTCCACGAGTCGTACGAAGGGGGCACCTCGGACGTGGCGTTGCTTCGTCTCGCGAAGAGATCGACAGGCACCCCGATCAAGATCGCAACCGTGGATCAGGAGGGGCTGTGGACCCCCGGGACGACGGCGAGGGCGATGGGATGGGGAGGCAGCATCTTCCTGGTTGGGACCGCATCATCAACACTTCAAGAAGTGGACCTGCCCATCGTCGATGACGAAGAGTGCACAACGGTCAACGGCCTTGCCGGTTTCGACCCGACCCTAGAGGTCTGTGCCGGTGAGCAGACAGGCGGCAAGGACACCTGCCAGGGAGATTCCGGGGGCCCACTGGTCGTTCGCGATCAGAAAGGTGGTTGGGTCCAGATGGGAACGGTCTCTTGGGGCCTCGGTTGCGGCTTCCCATTGCTTTACGGGGTCTATGCCCGCATCGGCGACGAAGGGCTCAGAACGTGGCTGGCCGAGCACATCCCCGGCCCTAACTGACCTAGGCGGCGCTTTCGTCGCTACAGTAGCCGGGTGCAACCGGAGACCAAGTACGCCAAGAGCGGCGACGTGCACATCGCCTACCAGGTCGTCGGAGAGGGACCGATCGATCTCGTTCTGAATTTCGGTTACATCTCACACGTAGAACTCGTATGGGAAGGCGCGTCGAAGCACCTCGAGCGCCTTGCGTCATTCTCTCGCCTGATCTTGTTCGACAAGCGGGGAGTCGGCATGTCAGACCCAGTCGATAACGTGCCTACATTCGAAGATCGCATGGAAGACCTGCACGTGGTCATGGATGCAGCCGGCTCCACCGAGGCCGTGATCCTCGGGATCTCGGAGGGTGCGGCTATGGCGATGCTGTTCGCCGCCACTTACCCGGAACGCACGAAGGGCCTGGTCATCTATGGCGGGGTCGCTCGCTCGACGTGGGCGCCCGATTTCCCCTGGCCGCCGACGCGTGAGGGCTTGGAGGAGGCTGCCGAGTGGATGCTGCCGTATTGGGGGCAAGGCACCTCGATAGAGATATTCGCTCCCAGCGTCCAGGGTCTCCCTTCCGCCCGCGAAGCCGCTGCTCGGCTGGAACGTCAGGGGGCGTCCCCTGGGATGGCCAAGAAGCTCTTCGGGATGTTCCTCGACGTCGACGTTCGCGACGCGCTGCCCTCGATATCCGCTCCGACCTTGGTGATCCACCGCAAGGGGGATCGGGTCATCAACATCAGAGCTGCCCGCTGGACCGCCGAGCACATCACAGGGGCCAAACTCGTGGAGCTTGACGGTATCGACCACAACCCCTGGGTCGGCGATGTCGACGCGATCATCGATGAGGTCGAGAGCTTCGTCACCGGTGCCCGGGCCACTCGAGAGCCAGACCGAGTGCTGAGGACCGTGATGTTCACCGACATCGTCGGCTCGACCGAAAGAGCGGCCGCACTGGGAGACGCCACATGGAGACAGGTGCTCGATGCCCAGCATGCCCTGACTCGGGTCGAACTCGAGCGCTTCCAGGGCAAGGAGATAAAGACGCTCGGGGATGGCTTCCTGGCGACCTTCGACGGGCCCGCACGCGCCGTGCGCTGCGCGCATGCGCTTATCCAAGCATCGGAGAAAGACGGGTCTCCCTTACGCATCGGTCTCCACACCGGCGAATGCGAGTTGATGGACGACGGCGACGTGGGGGGCATCGCGGTGCACATCGCAGCTCGCATCGCCAGCCTCGCGGGCAGTGGGGAGGTCCTGGTCTCCCGAACCGTGACCGATCTCGTCACCGGATCGGGACTGACGTTCACGGAAAGAGGCAGGCACCCGTTGAAAGGTGTGACGGGCGAATGGGAGCTGTTCGCCTCGGACTAGCGTCCGACTAACAAGAAGTGGCGATCCGCAAGGCCTCGCAGACATCCTGCATCCGGTCGAGCCCTAGTCGGGTGATGCGACCGGTGCACAGAGCGGGTCGCACAAGGGTCACGTTGTCGAGGGTCAGGGCACAGTCTGAGGGCATCCCGTCCGAGGCTCCGAGTGTCACTTCTGTAGGGATCCCTCGGATCATTCGCGTCGCCGGGACCGCAAGGACCTGGTTGAGCACTGGGATCGCTTCATCTCGAGTCAAGATCAGAAAGGGTCGCCGGCCGGCTCGCGGATCCTCGTACCACCAGACCTCGCCCCTCGCTACCACGGCTCCCGTCCCACAGCGCGCTCCTCCGCGTCCAGGCGATGAAGCACATCCACAGTGCCCTGGTCGGTCAACTGCGCCAGGTCTCCCCATTCGTCGGGGGTCACAGGAGGGATCCGTTCGTAGCCCTCAACGATGGCTTGGCCCGTCGCCGAGTCCCGGTCCTGGCTGAGGAAGTCCTCCAACGCAGTTCGGATCAGGGCCGATCTGGATATCCCTCGGCGCGCCGCTTGTCGATCCAGCATTTGGAGGAGGCGGTCGGTCAATTGGACCATGGTCTGGGTTCGAGCCATAGGGCTATGATAGCACTATGGCAACTGCCACTCCGTTCTGAAGCATGTGCAAGCCGATCGATGGATAGAGGCTGTCGTAGCGTTCCGCCACGTAGTTCAGCACGAGGCCGAACGCGAACAGCGCGGGGATCAACGGCAAGAACACGTGTGCTACAGCAAAGGGAAGGGCCGTGCACACCATCGCGAGAGGGATAGGCATCCGGGCCTTCAAGTAGCGATAGAGCAACCCGCGAAACAGGAACTCCTCCACGACCGGAGCGACGATCACTGCTGCGATGACCGTCGCGATCGCGACCACGATGGAGATGTCGCTCGAGGAGATACCCAACTGCTCCTCGGCCCCCGGACCTTGTCCCAACAGGGGATCCGAGATCGCGAACGCGATCCCCTGAGCGAAGAGTCCCACGACATACCAGCCAAAGACGAGTAACGGGAGTTTCGAAGGGGCCGGTCTGAAGCCGGCATCACTCCACCCTGCTCCTCGCCGGCGGAGCGCTAACCGCCACCCGAAGTACATGAGGCACGCGTAGAAGCCCACGATGATCAGATCGGAGAGAAGCACCCCGTCCAGCGCGAGTCCCGATGCGAACAACGGGATCGTCATCAACACCATGACTCCGAAGCTCACCAGGATGACCTTGACGAGATCGAGGAACGTCCACGGGGGCCCGATCTCCCCTATCGGTTCTTCGTTCACGTCGGTCCCGACCGCAGCGCCGATCGGGCGAGGCGCAACAACGGTTTGGCGCCGAGCATGAGGCAGAGGGACTCGGCCCCCGCCAGCAACGCAAGGCTGCCGGCGAATGAGGGATCGATCAGGACCTTTGTCAGCGCGGTCGCGCCGATCAGCACGACGCCGATGAGTACCCATCGATCCTGGTTGGGCGTCGTCCGATAACGCCTTGACGCCAGAGCGAACCCGCCCCGGCTGACACACATCCCCACTAGCCCCGCGACCAGGGCCCCTGCCACACCGAAAAGCGGAACGGCTATGCAGAGGGCCACCACTCCGGCGAGGTTCGCGCGCAGGTTCGCTCTGGCAACCACGTCAGAGTCGCCGAGTGCGAACAGGGTCGCCAGCTGCGGGCGCGCAGAGTTCTGGATCAACACAAAGGCGGTCCATCCCGCAACCAGCAGGTAGGACTCGGTGAAACGATCATTGGTGATCGCTGAGATCACGCTGTCACCTACTGCAGCCGCTGCGATGCCGGCCACCGTCAGGACAACGTGCAAACCGGTCCATGCATGCTCGGTCGCCTCGAACCTGCTGTCCCCATCACGTGCCTCATCGAGGCTTACCGGCCACACGCCTCGGGCGACTGACTTCAGTCCGAGTTGAGCGATCTCCCGATATCGCTGTGAATGCGTATAGAGGCCCAGCCCTCGGAGTCCACTGAACTGCGAGATGAGAACACGCTCCGCGAGGAGATAGCCGGACTCGGCCGCCTGCGGTGCCATGTTGTGAAGCGCAACCTTGTAGACCCTTGCGAGAGAAGCGCGCGTCGGACGCGTGAGGAGCGAGCCTCTGAGGGTCCACAGCCCCGTGCCGCCCAGCAGGAACATGGCCGCCAGGTTCCCGGCGAACAGTGAAACGACTCCGGCGTCTAAGACGAACAGCGCTATCAGGGTCGTACCCGTTCCGATGATCGCCTGGCCGACCGTTGCTATGGCGAAGGTGCGCGACTTGCCTTCGAGGATCAGGACGTCGGTGGCGATCGACCAGTAGGGCGACAGCAGCATCGCTGCGAGGCTCATCACCACCCCCGACGGTGGGACACGGCCGAGTCCCACGAAGGAGATCCCTGAAAGGAACAACACAGCGACCACGACGGCCCATGCCATCGAAGCGATGAGCGCCATCGTGCATAGGCTCGAGACGGTCATCGCCCTGCTCGCCTCATCCTCCTCGGGAAGGAACCGGTAGACCACGAAGCTCGTTCCCAACGTCGCCATGGCGTTGCCGAGAGATACGAAAGCGGTGACCAACGCCACCTTCCCGAAGTCGACCGGTCCTAGTCGCCGTGTGATCAGCGGCAACGCAAGGAAGGAGATGACGCCACCCGAGACCGCCGCAGAGAGGTAATGGGCCGAGCGGCGCCTAGTGCTCACCCGTTATGGCTCCTCAGCTGGGCAGGACGCGTCGTTGTGCGCGCGTCAACCCGTTGGCGGTGCCCCCCACCTCTAGAGCGGGGGGCCAGTTCGGATGGTGGGACGTGTACTGGGCCATGAGGAGCAGGCGCTCACCCTCCTCCGGCTTCAGCTGCTTGTGGTAGCCGCAGGTATCTGCGAGGGCCACCGTGCCGGGGGCCCCTGTGAGGATCAGCCAGTCTTCCTCGCCGACGACCGATGCCATCTGCTCATCAGTGACCCGCCCCTTGCCGTCATCGGGCGCGTCTGCACGAGTATCCCCGAGAGGATGGGTCCGCGGAGCGAAACAGAACGGCCCCGATCCCCTTGTGACATCACTCAGGTAGACGAAGAGCTTGACGTTCATCCGGTCGTCTCCGTCTCGGTGCCAGAGCTGGGTCTGAACAGCAGGTCCGGAGGAAGGCACCGTCAGCCAGACCTCCGCCGCCCGAAGCAAGGGGACGACGCCCAGATAGGCGGTGACGATCGTTAGGACCGAAGGATGCATCGCGACCTGGAGATAGATGTCCCCCAGCTCGATCTGCCCACCGAGGAGGTGAGCTTTGAAGGGCTTGTCGCTGCTCCTTGCCTCCCGCGGCACGGTCAGTTCGGAGCGCCGGCGCAGGGCGTCTCTCTGGAGGGCCCCGAAGTCGAGATCCGGGAAAAGTTGGGGGAAGCTCGTGAGCGATATCCCCTCCCTGACGAGCTCCCGCCACGGGCCAACGAGCGTTGGATCGAGAGGAGGGCGGCGGGAACGCACGCGGTGCGGCCTTGCCAGCCGCCACAAGACCATGGGTGAGAGGGTCACAGGGGGGAATATAGAGAGTCCGAGTCCCGTTTACGCCAGAGGGACAAGAGATAAGCCAAGGAGGATCCAAGTGTCCGAGATGCTCGAGGTCGGAGAGAACGATTTCAACGAGGTCGTCCTCGGCTCCGACAAGCCCGTAGTGGTCGACTTCTGGGCCGAGTGGTGCGGGCCGTGCCGTCTCGTACACCCGGAGCTCGAGAAGATCCGCCAGGAGTACGAGGGCAAGATCTCGGTCGTGAAGCTGAACATCGACGAGGCCCCCAACGTCGCCGCCAAGTACGGCGTGATGTCCATCCCCACCATCGCCCTCTTCGTAGATGGTGCGATCAAGTCCCAGGTCGTGGGCGCCCGGCCTAAAGACGACATCGTGATGGGCCTCGGGCTCAACGCCTGACCTCCGGGGAAGGACTCACCTCCGAGGTGCCGAACCCTTCTTCGCTAGGGCAGAAACATCGGAAACGGCGGAGGGAAAAACCATGGCTTCGGGTAAACGTGCTGGCGCGGCTCTCGTAGCCGCCCTCGTCATCCTTCTAGGTCTAGCGAGCTTGCCGGCCACAGCCGGCCATAACGCCGACGACCACTCGGACAACGTCGAAATGTTGGCGGAGCGCGCGATCATCGTGTCTCCCGACGACCCCGATACCGAGGAGAACGAAGAGGTCAAGGCCCTGGGTTCGGACCTGGCCTTCCAGGGCAACCTCCTGGTGGCCGGCTCCTACGAGGGCATCGGGCTGTTCAAGATCTCACCCAAGGCTCCTTACCTACAGCAGATCTCCTTCCTCCCGTGCTCGGGCGGACAGGGAGACGTAAGCGTTTGGGGCGATCTCGTCTTGATGTCGGTCGACTCCCCCCAGAAGAGTCCCGATTGCACCCCACCCCCGGGGACCGCGGCTAACCCCGCCGAGTACGGGACGGGCAGCGGCTGGGAGGGGCTTCGCATAATCTCGATCAAGAACCCGAAGCGACCCGAGCAGGT
This sequence comes from Actinomycetota bacterium, assembly GCA_046715695.1. Classification (GTDB taxonomy): domain Bacteria; phylum Actinomycetota; class CADDZG01; order CADDZG01; family WHSQ01; genus DATLNM01. The sequence continues at coordinate 9,227 of JBKJYP010000374.1, forward strand.
CGCTTTCCTCGATACCCCCTGTGGATCGCACACCAACACGATCGTTCCCGCCGGAGCCAAGCTCATCGTCTATGTCGAGTCATATCCACTCAGCGGCCAGGGGGTCGACTGCAACTACGGGACCCATCGCAAGGTGTCTGTCGTCGAGGTGCCCTTGGCGGCTCCCGAGAAAGCGGAGATCGTCTCCAGCGTCGATATCGGGGTCCCTATCGGGTGCCACGACATCACCGTCGCACCCAAGAAGAAGATCGCGGTTGCCGCGTGCGTCAGTGAATCGCAGGTATGGGACATAAAGGATCCGCTCAACCCCGAGATCCTGGCCAAGATCTACAACCCACAGATCCAGATCCATCACTCCACCGGCTTCACGTGGGACTACAAGTACCTGGTCCTCGGGGACGAGTTCGGTGGAGCCGCAGCCGGCGGTTGCGTCGGCAACTCCGAGGTCCCGATGGGCGCGATGTGGTTCTACGACATCACCGACCCGAGCAACCCGGAAGAGGTCGGCTTCTACGCCCCACCACGGGTCTTCGAGACGCCCAACGATGCCGGCGAGGCGCAGCGGCCACGCTGCACCACACATAACTTCAACGTGTTGCCCATGAAGAACAAGGCGAGTTACATCGCCGTCACGTCCTACTACTCGGTTGCGCTCTCGATCGTGGACTTCAGCGATCCCACGAACGCGAAAGAGATCGGCTATTACCTACCGAAGGAGAGCGGGACCAACCCCGACTCGTGGTCGGCCTACTGGTACAACGGGCTGATCTATACGAACGACCACGCATCAGCGGCG
>JBKJYP010000375.1:0-10507 GCA_046715695.1 Actinomycetota bacterium
TCCTAGCTCTTCTGGGTTTCGGCCCCCTCTTCGTCCTTCCCTATGGGACGGTCGACTCGTTCGTGATCCCGAATTTGGCGCTGCTGATGTTCGTCGTGGTGTCCGTGGCCGGGGTAAGGATCGCCGAGGCTCTCGCGGGTGCGCAGATCCCCCACATACCGATGAGGATCCCCGTTCTAGCCGCAGTACTGCCCGCTTGCTTCTCCTGGCTCGCCGGCCCTCTCAAGGAGTTCTCCCTGTTCGGGCAGGCATTCCGTTATGTCGGACTGATCCCATCGCTCCTATGCGCCTGCCTGGGACTCCTGATCGCCGACACGTTCCGGGGTGACGCGAGACGACCGGCCCTGGCTTTGATAGGGGGAGCCACCCTTGTCGGGGCTTACGCGATCTCGCAAACCCTAGGTTTCGACCCCATCGATTGGCCGGTAGCGCCACAGGATGGGTCCTCGTTCACGACGGTAGGCAACTTCAACTTCGGGGCGGGGTTCCTGGCCGTGGTCCTCCCGCTGGCTATCGCGGTTGCAGCGCTTGGTGGGTCCGCTCGCAGACTTGCTTGGGGCTGCGTGGCCCTGATCGCTCTCGCCGTCCTAGTGATGGATAGCCAGGGCGGCTGGGGAGCCGCGGCCGGAGGAGCTGCCTTGACCGCGGGCCTCCTCCTCCGAGAGCGTCGTCGATGGGCACCGGTCCTTGGCGGGGCCATCGCGCTCAGTCTGGCGTTCGGCGCCACGCTGCTGGTCCTCGCCCCTTCTGTTTCGGAAAGAGCTTATGAACTCGTCGATCCGAACACATTGCTCCGGAACGATTACTGGGAAGCCTCTGTGGGGATGGCTTCCGACCACCCGGTCCTCGGCCAGGGACCCAATTCCTTCGCGATCGTCGGCGTCACTTACAGGAGTGCTCGAGACGCTCGGCAGTCTCCAACCCTATGGACGTGGGATCCCCATAACGTTTTCATGAATCAGTTCGCCAGCATGGGGATCGCCGGCGCCCTGGGTTTCACCGTCATCGTCCTATGGGGAACCGCGAGATCCATCGATCTCATGGGGCTCGGACGCGGCCAGAAACGCGGCCGGAAGCGGATGCAACTCGACCCTTTGGGGGCCGGGCTGGTGGGCGCCTTCGCGGCGTACACCATCCAGTCGACGGTCAGCATCGACGACATCACGATCAGGATCGCTCTATGTACGGTGATCGGAGCCCTTGCCGCTGCGGGACGCCCGCATCGGGAACGAGAGCCCGAGCCAGATCCCAAGAGAGCACGTCTTGGTTCCCCGATCGCCTGGGGAGTAGCAGCACTCGTCGCAGTCTTGGCTCTCGTCTCATCGGTGAGGTTGCCGCTGGCGGACCACTTCGCCGCGGTCGGTCGTCGCGACGTGTCTGCCGGAGCACTCGCCTCCGGCATCGCAGCTTTCGAGAGATCCATCTCTTTCAGGGATGACTACTTCTATCGCCGGCTGTACGCGGTCCGCTTGGCCAATACTGCGCAGGAAGGAGGACCCGAGGCCCCGGCGCTCGTCGCTCGCATGAGGCACGAGTTCGGCTATCTCGAAGAGATCCCCGATGCTTTCGGGATAGCGGAGTACGCAAGGGCCCTGCATGGTCTGGCCGGCGACGACCTCGAGATGGAGCGGGAGTCGCTTATCCAGTTCCGGCGGGCACACGCTCTCGATCCGGAGAACATCAGGATCGCGATCGAGATGGGCGACGTGCTCCTCCGCTTCGGCCGCGCGGAAGAGTCTGCGGTCCTACTCGGCAGCTACCAACCCGTGTCCGATGTCTACCCGCAGTACTGGGGGGCTTACGCCCTGGCGTTATCGCTGACGGGGGCTGAGGAGACGGCGAGAGAAGCGATCAGGACGGCGATCGCACTCGACCCCAACGACGCCCGGGCCGTCCTTGCGACGCAGGTCCTTGAAGGTTGATCACTGCGTCTCCCGGGACATGGACGCGATCTTCCCTAGAAGACCGTTGATGAATCTGCCCGAATCCTCGGTCGAGTAGCTCTTCGCAAGTTCGACGGCTTCGTTGATCGCCACGGCAACGGGGACTTCCGGGTTCCAGACGATCTCGAACACAGCGACCCGGAGGAGGATCCTGTCGACGACCGGAATCCGGTCGATCGCCCATCGATCCGCGTAGCGCGTCATCAGCTGGTCGATCTCCTGCCGATGGTTCATCACACCTTCGATGAGCAGGCGTGCATAGTCGATGACCTCTGGGTCTGGATCGAGTCCCTCCTCGGTCCCCTCGACCGTTACGCTCCCCCACCAACGGGGCTCCGCGAGAGCATCCGAGGGGGGACGTTCTTTCAACTCGGACTCGTACAGGACATTGAGAGCCACCGCCCGAGCGACCCTGCGTGTGTGCACCGCTATGCGCGGCTTAGGTAAGAGCCTGTCCTGGTATCCACCTTGATCTTCTCGCCCATCTCGATGAAGAGCGGGACCTGCACGGAGGCCCCTGTCTCGACGATCGCCTTCTTCAGAGCGCCGGACACCCGGTCACCCTTGAAGCCAGGCTCGGTGTCGGTCACCTCGAGCTCAACGCTGGTAGGCATCTCCGCTGCCATCGGGCTGCCTTCGTAGACCTGGATGACGCAGATCATCTGATCCTTCAAGAATGGGCGGGCGTCTCCCAACAGGTCGGGGTCGACGTGAACCTGCTCGTACGACTCCGAGTCCATGAACACGAGACCGGCATCGTCGGAGTAGAGATACTGCATCTCTCGCTTGTCGAGGACGGCGAGGTTCACCTTCTCGTCCGCGCGGAAGGTCTTCTCCGCAACAGCGCCGTTCCGCAGGTTCCTCAACTTGGTCTTGACGAAAGCTTGGCCCTTACCAGGCTTCACATGCTGGTATTCGAGGATCGTGAAAAGAGTTCCGTCCATGTCTAAGGTCTGGCCCGGCCGCATGTCGTTGGTTGAGATCATCGTCGCAGTCTAGTTTCTCCGCTAGTAGGCATTCTCAGGGAACATGATCTCCCTCACGGTCAGGATCACGATCTTGATATCCAGTGCCAGAGACCAATGCTCCACGTACCAATTGTCCAATTGGATCCTTGCTGTCAGAGAGGTGTTCCCTCTCAACCCTTTGGCTTGGGCGATACCCGTCAGCCCGGGCTTGATCCGTTGCCGGTAGTTATAGTCGGGGATCGCTCCCCCGAACTGGAGGGCCAGCGTCGACATCTCGGGCCGGGGGCCCACCAGGCTCATGTCCCCTCGGATGACATTGAAGAGCTGAGGGATCTCGTCCAGGCTCCACCTTCTCAGGAAAGCCCCCACCGGCGTCCGCCTAGGGTCGGCCGCGGAGGCCCAGCTCTGGCCTACCCCTTCTTCTGCATCCGGGCGCATCGTCCTGAACTTGAGCATCGTGAAAACAACCCCGTCCTTGCCCGCCCGTGGTTGCCGGAAGAGGATCGGGCCTCCCGAAGTAACGAGCACCACGAGAGCTATCCCCAACATCAGTGGCGCCGCGATCACCGATGCGATCGTTCCGCACAACAGATCGAAGGCCCTCTTCTGGAAGGCTTTCGCGCCGGTGAAGCTGGGCGGAGCGATCTTGACGACCGTCTCTCCTAGATAGTCCCTCAAGGTCAGACGGTCTCGGCCGACGGACTGGACGTTCGACCGAAGGATGACATCCAACCCGTGGCGACCGGCGTCCACCACGAAGCGCTGGAGCCCGGCCTCGGTGAAATCAGAGGACTGGATGACCAAAGACTTATTGCGGCCGAGGGGATCCCGATCGTTCGGCGAGGGATCCCCGGAGACCGCAAGCTTGGCGGCTTCGACGGAGATCACCCCCCTTATCTCGAGATCGTCCGCGGCGACCAGTAGTGGGCCTCCAGGGCTTGATTCGTCGGTAACGACGAGGACCGGCTTCCGGAACATCCCTCGGGAGCGCGCCCTCTTTATCGACCTCCTCATGGATATCCGTTCGCCTGTGAGCAGGATCCAGGTGCAGGCTGCAACGAGCAACAACCACGACCTGGAGATAGTCAGTGTGTGGGTGAAGAAGACGAGGACGGAGACAAGCGCTATCGATTCGACGCACGACCTGAAGACTTGGGCTAACTCACCACCGCCGATGAAGAGGGTGTCTTCGTCATAGAGCCTGTTCACTGCGAAGACCGAGAGCACTATCACCACCCAGAGGATCCCCGTCGATATGTGCGCCTGCGTCCCGGTGGAGCCCGTCTCGGTGACCTCCAAGAATCCCACCGAGAACCTGAGCCAGCTGGCGATGCCTAGAGCGAGCATCAGGGCAACTAGGTCGGCACCGGCACGAACGGGGACAAGGAGGGCTTGGCCTCGTCCGGGCTCCTGCAATGGAGCTAGTGCGAAGAGCGCCTCAGGGTGCAACTCGGGCGACGATGGATCTGATCTCATCAGCGAAACGATAAGCCCCGAATCTTTCCGCATGCTTGCGGAGGGCTCTCACGTCGTAACGTGGATCATCGAATCCCCTCAGCCGGCGGACGAGATCCGAAGGATCCGAGAACAATTCGCCCGTCTCCCCATCGATGACAGCCTCCTTGGCTCCCCCCCGGTCGAATGCGATAACAGGCGTCCCACACGCCTGGGCCTCGACCATGGTCATACCGAAGTCCTCCTCTCCGGGAAAGACCAGCGCTCTCGCTTCCCGGTAAAGGGTTCGCAGGGTCCCCCTGTCGGGCGAGTCGACGAAAGTGACATCACCCGCAGGCATCTTCTCGAGCCGCTCTCTCAGCGGACCGGCGCCCGCGACAACGAGAGGCACACCGGCCTCGCGCGCCGCCTGCACGGCCAGCTGGGGCTTCTTGTAAGCGACCAGGCGACCCGCAACCAAGAAGAAGCTCCCCTTCTTCTGGGTTCCATCGGGGGTCCAGTAGGCCGTGTCGATCGGCGGATACACCACCTCTGCTTCACGACCGTAGTGGCTTCTTATCCGTGAAGCCACGTTGGTCGAATTTGCGATGAACACATCGACGTGATGTGACCTTTCGACATCCTGCTTCCTGAGAAGAGACGCGATCAGAGGCCACGCCATCCGCAGCGGCGGAGGGAAGCGATCGAGCTCGTGCTCCCATTCCCACGCATACCGCATAGGGGTGTGGCAATAGGAGATGTGGACGCCGTTAGGAACCCGGATGCTGTTGACCGTTGCATGTGAGCTCGTTATCACCACGTCGAAGGACGTTAGGTCGAGTGAGCGCCAAGATCGTGGCATCAATGGCAGGAACCACTGCCAGTGCTCCCGCGCAACCCTCCAGTTACCGACCCCATCGAGCGTCTCGACGGACCGATCACCGAAGAGGGTAGCGACCAGTTCCGGATCGGCCGTGAAGGTGAACACGCGATCGGCGCCCACCGCCTCCGTGATGGCTGCCGCCACCTGCTCCGAACCAGAGAACGTTGTTATCCACTCATGACATACCGCGACCCTCGATCGGGCGGATAAGGCGGCTACCATCACGGAGCGAGCAAGCCGTCATCCACGGGAGACATGATTTGGGGATTGTAGTGACCGATGAAACATAGGGAGCTGATCCTCCAGTCGAGCGTCTACACGATCGCCTTCTACCTCGCTCAACCTCTTGCGCTTGTCGGCGCGCTCATAGTCAGGGGCCGGATAGGTCCATACCTAAGTGGGGTCCTAGGGTCCGTGACCCTCATCGCCTTCTACGGCACCTTCTTGCATCTCGGCCTGTTGGTCGCCGCCGAACGCGATCTCCCCGTCTCGCGAGGGGCAGGGGATCTCGAACGCTTCAAGCGCATCAAGGACACCGCTTTCACCGCTACGGCAGGGTCGGCCGTGCTCTTCGCCATATGCCTGATCACGTGGGCGGCGTGGCGGAGAGACCAGATCTCCCCGGACCTCTTCCAGGGGCTCATCGCCGCCGGGATCCTCGTCGTGGGACAGCAAGTTACGGCCTACTTCGTAACGCTCCTGCGAACGGACCAGAGATACATCTTCTTGGCGAAGGCACGACTGCTGATCACCACCGCGACGACTGTTCTGAGCGTTGCGGCGGTTCTGCTCTTCGGGTTCCGAGGGGTGCTGGTGATCGTCGCTTCGATGACACTCATGGAAGCGCTCTACGTCTCGAGGGAGGCCGAGCGTCCGATCCGTTTGGGATGGGACACCGGAGAGGCGAAGGTCCTCCTGCGTTTGGGGCTGTCGTTGCTTGTCGTCGGTGTGGCGACGATCGGCCTCCGGACCGTCGACAACATCGTGGTCCTTCGGCTTCTCGGGATCGAGAGTCTCGGCCTGTACTCGATCGCCCTGATGGCCAACAACACGGTGTCCAGCATCATGAACGCGTTATCTGTCACATGGTTCGCCCGGATGGGAGAGGCCCTCGGATCCGAGGGTTCCTCTGCCGCAGTCCGTCCCTATCTCGTTCGCCCCAGTCTCATCGTGGCCCTGCTCCTGGCCGGCTTGTGCGGGACGCTGTACATCTCGATCCCGCCGCTGGTCGATTCCTATCTCCCGCAGTTCTCGGGTGGGATCCCGGCGTTCAAGATCGTGGTGATGGGGACGTTCTTCTTCGGGATGAGTCAGCTGCCGGTCTCGATCCTCGTGGCCCTCAGGCGACAGCGATCCATCCTCAAAGTGATGGTCCCCTCGCTTGCCGTTGCTGTGGGCGGTTCCGTGCTGAGCGTGCGAGCCGGAGGGGGCCTCGCCTCGGTGGCTCTCTGGACGGTGACCGGCTACGTCGTCTACTTCGTCGGGATGTTCCTCTCTGCAGCGCGCGAGTGGATGGCTCCGAAAGAGGCAGCTCGCTTGGTAACCGAGCTCGCGGTGCCGGCCGGCTATGCGATCCTGCTCGTGGTCGGGATCGACCTCCTCGACGGCCGTCTTCTCAGGGGAGCGCCCGCGCCCATATCGATCGTCGCCGGACTCGTCGCCTTCACAACGCTCTATCTGCCGCTGTTCGCCGCCTATGAAGGAAAGACCCGATTCAGCGCGGAGATCCTCAAGCCAGGGTTCGCCGCGATCAAGATGACGATCGGGAGCCGGCGCTCGGCCGGCTGAGCCCAGATGAAGATGCCCGAACGCCTTTTGACACTCTCTTCTCGAGCGCAATACCGCTCGCTCGAACGTTCACTCGCGAACGCGAGCAAGAACGTCCTGATATCGACTCGCGATCTCGCCTTGGCGGAGGAGCTCGAGAGCAACGGCAGTCCGTTCCAGGACGAATGGGAGCTTCTATCTCCCGAAGAGATACGCGCCAACCGCCTCGAAGCTCAGCAACTCGCGCGGTCATGGTGGCCCGACGGAGCGGACTCGGCACGATGGAGGGGTATCTCCTTGGCCGAGATGGCGTCTCAAGAGTTGGCCTTCCCTTTCGAGGCTGCTCTCAATGCCACATCGATCTTTTCCAAGCTGCTCCCGGCGAACTTCCGGGTCGTTTCCGCTTTCGGGGGGTCGCCGACGCCGATCCTGCGGACGGCTCCCCCCGTGGCCGTCGGCTCCGATTCCGTTGCGTGTGCGATCCTCCGCTTCTGGACCGAGAGACAGGGTCTCACCTTCGAGGATCTCGGAGAGCCTCCTGACCAGCGTTGGGTTGGAGACGTGGTCGGTCCCCCGATCCCGCACCGGCCCTTCGGGGCAGTGGAAGGGGATCGGATCGCCCTCCTCTTGGACAACGGCCTCGCGTCCTCCGAGGTGCGGCGACTCCAGGATCTCTTTGCTAGGGCCGAGGGTTGGAGCGTTCTTCGATTATCGGAACTGTCTCACAGGGGCATGCGCATGTGGGGATCGAACATGAACCCTCGAGGATGGGAACTCCTCGACCGAGCGTGGAGGGACTTCAAGAAGCAGCAACTGACCTACAACGGAGATCGCCCAGAGCTCTTCGCCAATCCGCATCTGGACTTCCAGTTCCTCGGCTTGTGGCGCGAGATGCGGACCGCGGTGGCGATCGGGCTCGTTGCCGAATCGATATTCGAGCTGGTGGAGCCCTCGCTGGTGGTCCTCGGCCACGATGCATTCACGGTCGAGCGCACCATCGTCAACCTCGCCCATCAACATCAGATCCCGACGGCTTCACTCCCCCACAGCGGGCTCGCGCCCACACTCTGCTTCGACGGCCTGCTTGGGGATTCACAGCACTTCCTTGTGTGGGGGTCACACGACACCCACCTCTTCGAAGGAACCGGGGTCGAACGCGAGCGGCTCTTGGGTGTCGGCTCCCTCAGATACCTGCCGGCGCCGGCAGCGGTCCGATCCCAAACCGAGACTTCGTCGTCGCGACCTCCGCGGAGAAGAGTTGTCATCCTCTCGGCCGCCACTCACTTGGGTCTTGCTCAGCCGGTTGCCAGGGCGAGTCTCCACAGACGGGCCTGGCGAGATCTTCTGGAGCTCGCGAGGACACATCCAGAATGGTCCTTCGATATCAAGCCCCACCCGAGTCACGACCATTTCGACCTATACGACTTGCTATCTGAGGAGATGCCACCCAACATGCGCGTGGCGCAAGGTGATCTCGACCTTGCGCTCGATGGGTGTGACTCCGCCCTCCTCGTCAACTACTGCACTTCGGCTGCACTCGCCGCGATCATCAAAGGGATCGCCGTGATCGATCTCGATACCGCCATCTACCCCGGTGACTGGTTCCGTAGCCCGATCGAAGAATCGATGATCCGGGCGAGCTCGGTGGATGAGCTGGAGGCGATCCTGGAAGGGTCGAAGGAGGCCACATCAGAGAAGGGGTCGAGCCGGCTGGAAGAAGAAGTGCGGAGAGAGGTGCTCGGCGAGTCCGAGCGCTCCATCGAAGATCGTCTATTGGAAGCCTTCGTGAGGATCTCGACCGAAGCAGGGACCGGGGTAGATCTCGAGGCGATCACTGATAGGGCGGGCATGGGCGCCGGCATCAACGGCGGGGCGGCGGGTGATATCGCCTTGGCTCTCGTACTTTCGGCGGCGCCCCGATCAGAGCTACGGTCGCGGGCTCGCCTTCTCCCAACCGGGAAGCTGAAAGCCTTGGCTCATGCCGGGTCCCTCTATCGCAGGGCAGGCACGGGTACCGGTCGCAGTTTCATCTCGGCTGCGGCCGGAACCATGCTTGCATCCCCCCGATCCATCACGACCCCCGCCTTCATCTACGCCATCGGGGCCGAGAGCTCCAGAGCTGCACCCGTGACGACGAGGAGAGCGCGACGGTTCGTAAGAAGGATCATGGATCGCCGTGGTTGATCGCCCACTCGTTCACTGCGTCGTCCTCAATTGGAACCGCTGGGAGGACACGATCGGATGCCTCGACTCCTTGAGGAAGTCGACCTATCCCCGCCTCGTGACCACGGTCGTCGACAATGGTTCGACCGACGGTTCTGCTGAGCGGATAAGGAAGGCTCACCCGGACGTGGGGGTCATCGACCTTCCGGAGAACGTCGGGTTCGCAGCCGGCAACAACGTCGGGATCCGCCGCGCTCTCGATGAGGGCGCTGGGTGGGTTTGGGTGCTCAACAACGACACCAGCGTAGAACCGGACGCTCTCGACGCCATGGTGCGAGAGGGAGAACGCTCGGAGCGAACAGGGATCGTCGGTTCGGTTCTCTACTACTTCGACGAACCCGACAAGGTCCAAGCCTGGGGAGGTGGGCGTTTCCGCAGACTTCTCGGAACAGCCGACGTGATGACCAGCCCAGGCTCCGAGCCGACCTTCATCACGGGTGCAAGCAGCCTGCTGCGGGCAGAGATGCTCGAAGATGTTGGTCTCTATGACGAGAGCTATTTCTTCTACGTAGAGGATGTCGATCTGTCTTTCCGGGCGCATCTCCGGGGGTGGCGCCTAAGGGTTGCGGCCGATTCCAAGATCCTCCATAAGGTTGCGGCCACCCTTGGGATCACCAGTCCGAAACAACGGCCCCTCATAGCCGACGAGTACCACGCTAGGTCGAGCGGGATCTTCATCGCTCGTCACGGTGGGTGGGCTTATCCGTTCGGGGCGATCGCTCGGACGGCCGCCATCATCGCCAACCGGATAGCCCGAGGACAGGCGGACCGGATCCGTCCTCTGCTCAAGGCCTTCCGTCAGGGCCTCAGGGAAGGTCGCACGAAGCCTTAGAATCCTGCCCCTTGAGCGATCGAGTGTTGGTTACCGGCGGACTCGGCTTCATCGGCTCCGAGTTCGTCAGACGACTAGCCGCCGCGGGCCATGACATCCTCAACGTCGATCTCGACACTTATGCCGGCGATCGTCGACGGCTGGCCGAGACCACCGGAGCGGTGGAGACCGTCGAGATGGACATCGCCGACAGCCGGATCGCCGGCCTCATCGAGAAGCGCCGTCCTAGCGTTCTGGTTCATTTCGCAGCCGCCACCCATGTGACGCGGAGCGAGACCGATGAGGGAACCTTCTTCAACACCAACGTCGAGGGGACTCGGTCCTTGATCGAGGCGGCGAGAGCCTCTGGGATCGACCTGTTCCTACATGTGTCGACGGACGAGGTCTATGGCCCGTGTCACGGAGAACCCTTCCAAGAAGGCGACAAGGTCCCCGGTGAGGGACTTGCCACCAGCGC
>JBKJYP010000376.1:0-3480 GCA_046715695.1 Actinomycetota bacterium
ACTACGACAAGTTCTGGGTCGAGCGCGACTACCTCCGTCTCGCGAAGAGGGTCAAGGTGCCCGTCCTCGTTTCCCACGGCTTGCTGGACTTCAACGTCAAGACATGGGAGGGCACGGCCTGGTTCCAAGCTCTTAGAACCGAGAAGGCGATGGTCCTCGGGCAATGGCCGCATGCGTCCCCGCGCGGCAAGTGGGTCGAATGGGACGCGTTCCTCGAGCGATGGCTCGAGCGATGGCTGTACGGCGTCCACAATGGCGTCGAGGACGAGCCGGCCGTGTACATCCAGACGAGCGACGGTGGATGGCGCTCGCAACAGACCTGGGGCGCAGGACCGGTCAAGACCCTGAAGCTAGAAGGAGGGCCGGCCACGATCCTCGACGACGGCTTGCTCACCGAGTCGGAGATGGTGCGAGGGGTGCGGGGGGGCCGCTACGTGCGCAGCGTCGTCAGCGGCAGCGAAGGCCTTCACATCGAGGGCCGGCCCATCCTCGACCTCGTCGTCACCAGCGACCAGCCCAGCACGCACCTCGTAGCCGTGCTCTGTGATGTCGGGCCTGCCGGAGGTTGCGCCGTCATCTCCAGGGCGTTCCTCCATGCCCGCTACAGGGATTCCTTGGTCCAAGGAGAGGACCTCGAGCCGGGCAAGGCCTACCAGATGAGCCTGGAGTTCATAGACAAGGACTACCGGCTGGGGGCCGACCACCACCTCGAATTGCTGATCGCCTCATCGAGCATCACCTGGGTTGCTTCGGACCTGGATAGGGCCACGAACACCTTCGATCTGGACAAGTCGAGACTTTTCGTCCCTCTCGCGAGAAACTAGGACCTCTATGCGGCGGATCACGATCGCTTGCCTGCTCTTGTTATGCGCGCTGCCTATCGCGGCTCCCGTACCCGCGGCCGCTAACCATGGCGACCGGCGCCCGAACATCCTTGTGATCGTGACCGACGACCAGCGCCTTCAGGGATCGATGGAGACCTTGAGGTTCACTACCGATTGGTTCGGAAACGGGGGCACCAGATACTCCCAAGCGTTCGCGACGACTCCTCTGTGCTGCCCGGCGCGGGCCTCGATCATGACTGGCCTCTACGCCCACAACCACGGCGTCATCGACAACTACAAGGTCAAAGGTCTAGATCATTCGCTGACGATCCAGCATCATCTGCTCGGCGCCGGCTACACGACTGCCGTCGTCGGCAAATTCTTCAATGTGTGGCCACTCCAAGAGAAGCCGCCCTACTTCGAGCGGTACGCGATCTGTTCTCCGTGTGGTTACTCAAGCAGGCCGTTCGGTGTCGACGGGGTCATCACCGACCCGGTGAACTACTCGACGACCTACATGCGCCGCAAGGCCGTGTCATTCCTGAAGGATTTCGAAGACGACGACGACAAGCCCTGGTACCTCTACATCGCGCCGTTCGCGCCGCACGCGCCCGCGATCCCATCGAGCTTCTACGAGAGGCGCCCCGTCTCGCGGTGGTCACCTTCACCGGCAGCCCGGGAGGTGGACCTCACCGATAAGCCTGCTTTCGTCGCCAACAACGCCGTGTCTCTGAACTACGCGCGCCGGCTCCGCCGTGACCAATTGCGGGCGCTCTATTCGGTCGACTCTCTCGTGAAGAACGTGGTGGAACGCCTAGAGCGACTCGACGAGGACGAGGAGACGCTCGCGATATTCGTGTCGGACAATGGGTTGATGTGGCACGACCATGGGCTCGTCGGGAAGCGATTCCCGTACACCGAGTCGATCCAGGTCCCGCTGATGATCCGTTGGCCGGGACACGTCGAGACGGGTCAGACGGATGACAGCATCGTCGCGAACATCGATATCGCCCCAACGATCATGGAGGCGGCCGAGATCGAGCTACCCTCGAAGCCGATGGACGGCAAGTCGTTGCTGTCTTCATCGCCGAGGCAGATGCTCTTCCTCGAGCACTGGTCGGATCCTCACCGGGGATACAACGATTGGGCAAGTATCCGCACGGACGACTACCAATACGTCGAGTACTACTCGAGTGGGGATCGAACCGCGCCGGTGTTCCGCGAGTACTACGACCTGGCGGAAGACCCCTGGCAACTACAGAACCTCATCGCTGAGGCCATCACCCCTGAGCCTCAATCTCTGGCCCTGTCGGCCCTGGTGCAGGTCCTGGCCCGGTGCCGGTCGGCGACTTGTCCTTAGCCTGTTATGGGTAGCAAGACAACCTAAGACGACTCATCTTCGTCTACACATGGTGAAGGCAGAAGAAGAGGAGTGTTGATGAGTCTGGTCGAGAGATCCGACCCGGAGGGCATGACCCCCGACGACATACGTCGTTGGATCGCCGCCTTCCTCATCGCCGGCGCCGCATTGATGGGGCTTCTGATCCTCGTCGCCGTCCTCGCCTTCGCCCTCAACCCGCCCACCTGGGTCCAGGTCGGGCTCGGCCTCATCCTTGCCGCCGGCTCCGTTGGCCTGGCCTGGCTCGTCTTCAAGGCCCTGAACTCCCCCCGACGCTGAGCTCCCCGCCACCCCTCGGCGAGGGTTGGTACCTCATGAGTGACCGCGACGTCGAGATCGAGATCGCGCGGTTCCGCGGCGAGGACAGGCCCGCATCCAACGCATCGCCTCTGTCGATCCCAGATGCACTCGAGTTCCGGGCAGCCGGCAACATCCCCGACGAGATGGGTCGATGTCTGCGCATCGTGCTCTCGGATGAAGAGATGCCCTTCGAGAAGCGCCGTCTCGATTTCGAACCTGATCTGCACGCCGCTCCCACGTGGAGGAGAGAAGGGTCCCGCCCTGTCACATTGATCCCGTTGCCTTCGGGGGCCGGGAAGGAAGTCAAGCCGGAGGAATGGCGATGGAGCGATGACCCCGCCATGCAAGCGCTGGAAGATGAGTGGACGCGCACCGGTGGAGCCGGAGGCCTCGTGATCCCCGCGGAGTTCCGCGGCTTCCTCTTCAAGACGATCGCCACACTTCAGGACGAAGGACGCGAAGTAACGATCGATTCTGTGTGCTCCTCCATCTCGCGTTGGCTGTCACCGTCTGATGTTGACCGGATACGGTCTGCACTTGTCACCAGATCCGCCGCTGAGTGAGTAGTCCCGGGGGCAGATGGGTACACCTTCTCTATAACCGACACGAGGGAGGGTTCATAGATGTCACTTATCGAAGAAGGCATAGAAGTAGGAGTTCCCGTACGCACGGCCTACAACCAGTGGACGCAATTCGAGGAATTCCCGAAGTTCATGGAAGGGATCGAGGAGGTTCGCCAACTGGACGACCAGCGTCTGCAGTGGAAGGCCAAGGTCGCCGGAGCTGTGCGTGAGTGGGAAGCCAAGATCACCGAGCAAGAGCCCGATGACAGGATCGCTTGGACCGCGATCGACGGCGCGCACAACTCAGGTGTCGTCACGTTCCACCGCCTCGACGACAACCGGTCGCGCTGGGGGCCTCGTGATCCCCGCGGAGTTCCGCGGCTTCCTCTTCAAG
>JBKJYP010000377.1:0-3887 GCA_046715695.1 Actinomycetota bacterium
GTGCGAGAACCACGGCGCGAGGTCCTTCGTTGGGAAAACCACGAGCTCAGCGCCATCGATGTGCTCGGCGATGTAACGGGCATGGTCTACGGGGAGGGCACGGCTTTCCGTCGCAACGACCAATGTCGGCGCGCCGATCAGGGCAAGGGCATGCCGCGAATCAAGTTTGAAGATCTGCCCGTAGAGCGCTTCTATGTTGCTCGGGCTTGCAGCGGCACGCTGATACCGCGCCCACAAGTTGCTGAACCTTGCGACGTCGACCTTGCTGGGCCAGAACCAGCGCACACCTGCCTCCGTTGCCCAAGTCGCCCCCATCTGGCGGACCGCTGCGCCTATGCCCTCGGGCGGAAATCCGATGGGGTAGTCCTCGGCCGACGTGTAGCGCGCGGTTCCTGCTACCAAGACCAGAGCTGCCGTTCGGGAAGGCGCAGTCGCGGCGAACAACATCGCGCATTGGCACCCGTCGGTGTAGGCCAGGATCGCTGCACGTTCGGACCCGACTGCATCGAGAACGGTTCCTAGATCCTCGACCCACGGCTCCCACCCGAACGACTCGGCGCCCGGAAGCGCGTCAGATGCACCGATCCCACGAGGATCGAACAGGATAAGACGGCTGTAAGCGGCGATGCTACGTAGGACGTCGGCGGCGTCAGGCTGGTCCCAGATGTGGTCGATATTGCTGGCCACGCCAGTGCAGAACACGACGTCCATCGGCCCCTCGCCGACTACCTGATACGCGATCCGCTGCGAGCCGAGGCGCGCGAAGTGGGTCTCCGGAGTGTTCACCGGAGGCGCTCCGCTCTGATCTGGACTCCGACATCGTCAGTGCCACGTGTGACTGCGATGATGCGATTTCCGGCCATAGAAATGACGATACGACGGCGTGGAGGCTGGCCTGACCCCGGGAGGTTGGGGAACCGGCTCGTTCGTGCAAGTGCGGGAGTCGAAGGAGCTGGCACCGTGTACACGGTCAGGTATGGCGTTATCCAGCTGGGAAATTGCACAATAGAGTCGAGCGATTGGAATACGCGGTTCAGCTCATCTCTCCTGGTAGATCGCTTTGAGGGTCTCTCGAAAGTCGCGGTTCGAAAACCGTCCACTCAGGACGACTGAGTAGAACTTCGTACTAAACCGTTCCGGGGGGCCTGCCGTTACAAGGAGTCAGACGTCTGATGTCCGACGACCGAAGGAGCCCGCGTGACCGGATCGAAGCTCTACCAGAAAGCCCTCGTCCTTCCCTTCCTTCTGGCCGGGCTGGTGGCCGCCGGCATGACATTCGCGGGCGCTCAGGAAGCACCTCAGGCTTGTCCCAGTGCTGCGCCCAGCGCATCAGCCTCTGCTTCGGCCTCTCCCGCGCCTTCCCCGAGCGCGTCGGCGTCCGCGGGTCCCAGCGTGATCCTCGGTACCGACGGTGACGATGAATTGAAAGGCACATCCGGAGATGACCTGATCTGTGGCTTCGGGGGCAACGACTCACTCAAGGGTAAGCAGGGCAACGACACTCTGGTCGCCGGCGATGGCGACGACTCTCTGAAGGGGAACATCGGCAACGACACCCTCAGTGGCGGCGCCGGCAACGACAAGCTGTGGGGCAACCCAGGCGTCGACTCGCTCGATGGTGGGGAAGGTGACGACGATTGCAAGGGCATCCGCAAGGCCCCCAAGCACGAGCCCAAAAAGGCGAAGTCGGGCAAGGGCAAGACGCCCTCGCCCGACTCAGCCGTCAACTGCGAATAAGCGTCTAGCTCTTCAGGTTCAGCTGGTCCCCTAGGACCACGGAGAGCTGCTCGAGCTCCTGTGCCGTCGCCTGCTCCTCCTGCAGATTCTCCTGTAGGAGGGCGACGGCGTCATCGAGTCCCAGGCCCTTGGCGAGCTTGATCAGGCCCTCATAGGCACAGATCTCGTAATGCTCGGTCTTCAAAGCTGCGCCGGTGGCGAACACGTTGAGAACCTCCGGCGAGGGGTTCTCCTCGTTGCTGAACTTGGTGAACTCCTCGATGAGGCCGTTGATCCCGGGGCAGGACTCACGCCGAGCCGAGCGCCCGACGATCTCGAAGACCTGCTCTAGCCGGGCGATCTGCTCCTGGGTCTCCTCGCGATGGTTCTGGAAGCCCAGGGCGAGCTTGTCGTCCGTCACCTTCTTCGCCATCGACTCCAGAGCGCGCACGAGCTTGTGCTCGGCGTCGTAGATGTCTCGCAACTCGTGCTCGAAGAGCTCTCTTGCCGTATCTGCCATGAGGCCGGACCCCCTTCTTTCCTCGGGACGTATGTAGCGATGCGTTACCCCGATGGGAGGCGCCCTATGCGTCAGGCTGCGGGCTCATTGAGTCCGAGCAGGTTGCGACAGGTAGCGAGCAGCCGGCCAAGGTCGCGCTTCACGAGGTAGGCGTCGATCGCCGGCTCGCGACTGACCTCGGCGGATAGATCGTGCGAGGTGAACAGGAGGATCTTCGCGTTCGGGCACAGGGCCTTGAGTATGGGAGCGGCCTGTAGCCCCATCATGTCTCCCTCGATGAAGTGGTCGAGGACTATCAGGTCGAGCTCGGTCGACCGGGCGACTGCGATCGCCTCAGCGGCGGTGAAGGCACCCCCGATGATCTCGAGACGGGGGTCGGCCCGAAGGGTGAACCCGACGAGCTGGGCCATGTCGAGGTCGTCCTCGACAACCAGCAGCACCTTCACGGGTCAGGATCCTGCGGCCGCGGGCAGCGAGAAGCTGACCGTCGTGCCCTGGCCGACCTCAGACGTCATGCCTATCTCCCCTCCCTGCGCCTCCACCATCAACTTGCAGATGTACAGGCCGAGTCCGGTTCCCTTGGGCTTCCTCATCCCCTTCGGATGGATCCGGGAGAACTTGTCGAAGACCCGCGATTGGTCTGCTCGAGAGATGCCTACCCCTTCGTCCTCTATCGACACCTGGAGGGCTTTGCCTGTAGTCGCTATCGAGATCGCCACGCGCGAACCAAACTGGGAGAACTTGACGGCGTTCGAAAGCAGGTTGGTGAGGACCTGCCAGGTGCGTTGTTCGTCCGCGAATGCGAACGGAAGATCGCCGGGGGCTGAGACTTCGAAACTGTGCTCTGGGGAGCCCACCGACACCTCGTCGACGATTCGGCGAGCGAGCGCCGCCAGATCGAAGGGCGCTTGCTCATAGGTGAACTCACCGCCCTCGAGGCGGGCCACCTGCAGGACGTCTTCGACGAGTTGGGAGAGATTGTCGACGCTGCTGGCGATACGCGCCATGAAATCTCTCTTGACGGGATCGGCGAAGTCATCCCAGGACTCGACGAGGGTCTGAGCGAAACCGCTTATGACGCTCATCGGTGAACGGAGGTCGTGAGCGACGATAGCGATGAAGTCGTTCTTGAGGGCGTCGAGCGCGACCAGCTTCTCGTTGGCTGCCTGTTCCTGATCGAGCGCCTCCTGAAGTCTCTTGCTACTTGCCATGAGAGCCTCCTCGGCCACGTGGCGCTCAGTGACGTCCCGGAGGATGGCCATCACGAAACGGCCGCGCCGCGATCCGCTTTCGATCGGAGTGAGGACGAGCTCGACATAAACCGTCCGGCCGGTCTTGTGGAGTGAAGGGAGCTCGACGCCCGTGCCTTCTTCGATCAGGGGCCCCTCGAGGCCTTCGGCATAGTTGCGCAGGCCCGCCCGGTGTCTCGGTTTCAACTCGAGCGGGACGAGTTCCTCGATGAGCATCCCGACGGCCTCGTCCGCGGTGTAGCCGAAGAGCTTCTCCGCCGCCGGATTCCACAGGACGATCTGCTCCGACGCGGCTTCCGCGACGATGACCGCGTCGCGGATCGAATCAAAGAGACGGCCGAAGCCGAGGTCGTCAAGGAGCGGGGGTATGTCGCTCACGCCTGGAGTAACTCGGCCACCTG
>JBKJYP010000378.1:0-3972 GCA_046715695.1 Actinomycetota bacterium
GATCGCGATGTAGTTGCCCTCGGGGAAAAGGAGGGTGGTTGTTGCCTTCGGGGTCAAGCCCCCCGCCACGACGATGAGCTCGAAATCGTCATCCTCGGTCTTGGTCTTGAGAGCTTCGAGCAAGTCCTCGGGGGTTACTCCCTCGTTCATCTTTCCGAAGGCGAAGATCGAACGGGGGCCTGCCTTGCTCTGATTGTCGAGTTCGACGACAACCGGCTCAGATTCGATCTCTGCCGGGAACGTCACAGCCTTGTCCGTGGCAACCGCCGTGATGGTTTCGGGCTGAACCTCTTCTGCAACATCGTCGCCGGTGTCGGCGCCGGGTTCGGGCGTGTCGGCCGTGTCGCCGCCACAAGCAACGCCCGCCATCATCAGCAGGGCCACGAGGAGCATCAAGATCTTCCTACTCAAGGTAAAGCCTTTCTCTGGGGACCATCACGCTCTAAGCACTACTACGACCACCATAGTTGGGCACAGCAGAACAAGCTGCATCTAACCGGCCTTGCGCGCCGTCGCCTTCTTCCGGGGGGCAGCCACACGTTGACGTGATCGCGCCGCCGCAGCAGCCCTCTTCTGGGGGGTGGGTTTGCTCAGGAGTATCTGCAGATACTCACCGGTGAACGAGCCATTGGTCTCAGCAACTTGCTCCGGCGTGCCGGATGCGACCACTTCCCCTCCACCGGCTCCCCCATTGGGGCCGAGGTCGATGACGTGATCGGCCGTCTTGATCACGTCGAGGTTGTGCTCGATCACCACAACGGTGTTGCCCGCATCTGCGAGACGGTGCAGAACACCGAGGAGCTTGGAGACATCCTCGAAGTGGAGGCCGGTCGTGGGTTCGTCGAGGATGTAGAGCGTCCGACCCGTCGCTCTCTTCGAGAGCTCCGTCGAGAGTTTCACTCGTTGAGCCTCGCCCCCGGAGAGCGTGGGGGCCGGCTGACCCAGTTTGATGTAGCCGAGGCCAACGTCGCGCAACGTGACCATGTGCCGCGCTATGGGTGGGATGGCTGCAAAGAACTCGCAAGCATCTGAGACGGACATCTCGAGTACCTCGGAGATGTTCTTGCCCTTGAACCTCACCTCGAGTGTCTCCCGGTTGTACCGCTTGCCTTTGCAGACCTCGCACGGGACATACACATCGGGGAGGAAGTGCATCTCGATCTTGATCGTGCCGTCCCCCGCGCAAGCCTCGCATCGTCCACCTCTCACATTGAAGGAGAAGCGACCCGGCTGGTAACCCTTACGTTTCGCGTCGGGGGTCTTGGCGAAGAGCTTTCGGATGTGATCGAAGACACCTGTGTAGGTAGCGGCATTCGATCTAGGTGTGCGTCCGATCGGTGACTGGTCGATATCGATCACCTTGTCGATCGCATCGAGGCCCTCGACCTTCTTGTGACGTCCTGGTGTCAGGCGGGCGCCACGGAACAAGGCTTGATGGACGGCTCGGAAGAGGACGTCATTGACCAAAGTTGATTTACCGGACCCAGACACCCCGGTCACAGCCACGAAGCACCCCAATGGGAAAGCCACATCGATGTTCTTGAGGTTGTGCTGCCGCGCACCCCTGACAACGATCTCGCCCTTGTCCGTTGGGCGGCGTTGCTCGGGAACGGCGATGCTTTTGCGCCCGGTGAGGTAATCACCGGTCAGAGAATCCTTGCTGGCCAGCAGACCCTCCAGGGGGCCGGTGAACACGATCTCCCCGCCGTGTTCCCCCGCTCCCGGACCGATATCGACAACGTGGTCAGACGCTCTGATCGTGTCCTCATCGTGTTCGACGACGATCAATGAGTTGCCGAGGTCACGGAGCCGCACGAGGGTGTCGATCAGCCGGCGATTGTCCCTCTGATGCAGTCCGATCGAAGGTTCGTCGAGGATGTAGAGCACCCCTACTAGGCCCGAACCGATCTGGGTCGCGAGGCGGATCCGTTGGGCCTCTCCCCCCGCCAGCGTTGCCGCACCTCTCGCGAGGGTCAGATAGTCGAGACCGACATCCAGCAGGAAGCCGAGCCGTGCATGGATCTCCTTGAACACGCGCTCGGCGATAGCCGCCTCTCTGTCGCTAAGCTCGATCTCGAGCATGAAGTCGTTCGCCTCACCTATGGGCAGGTCGCAGACCTCGTGGATGTTCCTGCCGCCGAGCTTGACGGCGAGAGACTCGGGGCGGAGCCGCGCACCCTTACAAGCCGGGCAGGGCACCTCTCGGAAGAACTGCTCGTAGCGCTCTCTCGCGTATTCGGAGTCGGTCTCTGAGCGGCGGCGTTCGAGCCATGGGATCACGCCTTCGTAAACGGTCCAGTAGGCGCGCACGCGGTTGAACCGGTTGCGGTAACGGACGTGGATCTCGGCGTCGTCCTTGCCGTAGAGGATCAGCTCCTGTTGCTTCTTCGTCAGCTTCTTGAACGGGACGTCGGTGCGGAACTTGAATTCCTTGGCAGCCGACTCGATCAGTCGCTCGAAGTACTCGAGGGTCCGTCCGCTCCATGGTGCGATCGCCCCCTCTTTGATCGACAGGTCCGGGTTCGGGATCACCGATTCCGGATCGACCTCGAGGTGCGTGCCGAGTCCATCGCAACGTTCGCACGCGCCGTACGGCGAGTTGAAGGAGAAGTTGCGGGGGGCCAGCTCGTCGAAGCTCAGCCCACAGAACGTGCACGCGAAGCTCTGTGAGAAGAGGATGTCCTCTGCCTCATCGTCGACCAATTCGATCGACGCAACACCCTCAGCAAGCTTCAATGCAGTCTCGATCGAGTCGGTCAGGCGCCCTTGGATGCCCTCCTTGAGAACCAGGCGGTCCACGACGACATCGATGTCGTGCTGGAAGTAACGATCCAGCTTGATCTTGTCGCTGAGCTCCCTGACCTCTCCATCGATGCGGGCGCGGGCGTAACCCCTCTTCGAGAGGTCTTCGAACAAAGCACTGAACTCGCCCTTCCGGCCCTGCACGATCGGCGCGAGGACCTGGAATCTCGTTCCGTCGGGCAACGCCAGGATCTGGTCGACGATCTGCTCGGGGGTCTGTCGGGCGATCGGGCGGCCGCAATTGTGACAATGAGGGCGGCCGATACGGGCGAACAGGAGCCGTAGGTAGTCGTAGATCTCGGTGATGGTTCCAACCGTTGACCTCGGGTTCCGAGAGGCCGACTTCTGATCGATCGAGATCGCCGGCGACAGCCCTTCGATGAAGTCGACCTCCGGCTTGTCCATCTGCCCCAGGAACTGGCGCGCATAAGACGAGAGCGACTCGACGTACCGTCTCTGCCCCTCGGCGTAGATCGTGTCGAATGCCAGCGACGACTTCCCCGAACCCGAGATGCCCGTGAAAACCACGAGTGCGTTGCGAGGCAACTCGAGGTTGACGTTCTTCAGGTTGTGCTCACGGGCACCTCGGATAACGAGGTTTTCGCTCGCTTGTACGGCTCTGGGCATGGTCACCGATGGTAAACCACGCCCTTGTAACTTAGATGCGGAATCGGCTCCTCAGGGCGACCGGGAGCAGGTAACCGAGGGCCGATGGGCTCGGCTCGGGGGTCGCCGTTCCGTCGCTCTCTCGGATCAGGAAGTACCAGACCAAGACACCGATCACGACGAGCAGCACGAGGATGATGAAGGTGCTGCCGCAGCCACCTCCGCCTCCTCCACCGCCGCCGCCACCACGACCTCCACCACGGAAGCGGCCTCCACCGCCACCACCTTGTCTGCCTCCACCGCCACCGCCTTGTCTGCCGCCACCGCCACCGCCTTGATGCCGGCCGCCGCCACCGCCACCGCCACCGCCACCGGTGAGGCCGCCGCCACCGCCTGTTGCACCTAGATCTCTATCGCCGCCACCAACATTGGCTCCGCCGGCAGCTCCGCCGAGGGGGGCGCCACCAGAGTCTCCGCCGCCTCCACGATCGCCGCCGCCTCCGCCACGACTTCCGACGCCCCCGCCGCCTCCACGACCTCCGCCGCCACCGCCGCCGCCCCCGC
>JBKJYP010000379.1:0-3608 GCA_046715695.1 Actinomycetota bacterium
CAAGCCCAGGAGGGTCCAGTTGTGAGACATACCTACCGAAGCCAGAATGAGACACGGGTGGTGAGACTTCACACGAATCCTTCGTTGTAGAGATCTGCGCCTATTTGGTACGGATCTCTACAAGCAGCAGCCCTCCTGCCTAGTCCTCGCCTGTGTCGCCGTCCCAGCGGCGGCCATACTGGTCGGGGATCCAACCCCAGCCCCAGATGGGAACCGGCTTTCCCGGAATGACGCCGTAGGCTTCCTTGGGATCAACATCGATGGCGTCAACCAGGCAGCGGTGCCTCCAGTCGTCCCCTAGGTCGAAGACGTATGCGAACTCATCCCCCTCATTTGCACATGAAGCGACCGTCAGAGTTTCATGATCGATGACCGGCATGTCGAACTCATCATCCGGGTAGCCGATCCTGCGACCGTCGGCGAGTTCGTACTCGTGAAGATGCGCTAGATCCCAACGCGCGAACGCGGCATCGATCGAGTGCGCTAGGTCTTTGAACGTATGCATCGGCCCCACGAGCATGATTCGTCCCGGAGGCGGGTCGCACTCGATGCCCCCGCCGCCTTGGAGCTCTACTCGGATCGTTAGCCAGTTCTTCACGACAGCCGCACTTCATCCAATCGTCGTTTCCTGAGCGGCTCAGTAGCGACGCTGCCTCAAGCCCGTTTACGCGCCTGCATAATCCGCGTCTTCACTACCTTGCTGGTGTTTCCCGAGCGTGCCACCCTTGATCTCATCGGCTTGCCCCTCAGAGGTAGTGAGGTCCTCGAGGGTCTCCTCGGTGAGCTTCGGCTCCTCGTCTATCTTGGTGCCTTCAGACACCTCATCCGTCGGCTTGGTCATATCGCTACCTCCTCATGTAGAAGGAAGAATCCAGAAGGAAAAAAACCTTACATCAGGGCAGGAGTATTAGATCTGCTTGCTAGAGGTTGAGCTGCTGGCTCGACAGGTAGAAGTAGAGGCCCTTTCGCCCCATGAGCTCTTCGTGGGTGCCCTGCTCAACGAGCCGGCCCTTGTCGAGCACCAGGATCACATCCGCGTGGCGGATCGTGGACATCCGGTGTGCGATCACGAAGGAGGTCCGGCCCTCGAGCAGGCGCTCCATGTTGTCTTGCACGGCTCGCTCGGACTCGGCATCGAGCGAACTCGTTGCCTCGTCGAGGATGATCACCGGAGGACGATGGTAGAGAGCACGCGCTATCGCGATGCGCTGGCGCTGCCCGCCCGACAGCAGGAGCCCGGTCTCTCCGATCCTGGTCTCGTAACGCAGAGGAAGCCTGACGATGAACTCATGCGCGTTGGCGACGCGCGCAGCCCATTCGACCTGCACCATGTCCGGGTGCTCGTCGCCGAACGAGATGTTCCGGGCGATCGTGTCGGAGAAAAGGAAGTTCTCCTGGAGCACGAAGCCGATCCGCCGTCGCAGCTGGCGGTAGTCCAGTGAGGGCATGAGCACGCCGTCGTAGAGGATGGATCCCTCCGTCGGCTCCAGCAGGCCGGCGAGGCACTTGACGAGCGTCGTCTTGCCGGAGCCGCTTCGGCCCACGATCGCGACCGAGGTACCGGGCTTGGCGGTGAACGAGATCCCTTGCAGGATGTAGGGCGACTCGGGCCCCGCGTATTGGAAGCCGACGTCATGCAGGGCCACGCTTCCGGCCAGGCTCGGCACGGGCCGGAGACCGGAATGGTCCGCCCCTTGCTCGGGGTCTTCCTCGAAGATGTCCGATAGACGTGTCATGAGGACACGCACGAACTGGAACCGATCCCACAGCGCAAGCAGAAGCGCGATCGGGGCGTTCGCCAGGACGACCAGCGCGTTGAAGGACACTAGCTCGCCGATCGAGAGGGTCCCGTTGAGCACCTGCAACGAACCGATCCACACGAACACGACCAACGAGGCGAACGCCACGAGCTGAACCCCGCCCTCGTACATCATCGCGGTGAAGTCGGCGCGGAACAGACGATGGGTCAGCGCCTGGAACTCCGTGAGCAGCTCGCGGCGCAGGCCGTCCTCGGCCCCCATGGCTTTGACCGCCTCGATACCTTTGATGGCGTCGATCTGGCGTGAGTAGTACTTGCCGAAGGATTCCTCAAGGCTGTCGAAGATGGGGCGAAGACGCTTGGAGGCGAAGAGCATGAGGGCGACGTACAAGGGGACGGCGGCGAGGAAGACGAACGCGAGCAAGGGGCTGTAGACGAACATCAGAATGGTCGCGGTTACCAGCTGCGCTATGGCCGTCAGCGCCACGACGCCGTTCTGAACGACGAACATCCGCGCTTGTTGCATGCCGGCGAGACGCCGTTGGATGTCGCCGGTCTTGCGTGCGTAGAAATAGCGCATCGGCAGCGCCAGCATCTTCTGGCTGACCAGGTCCATCGCCGATCCGTCGACTCTCACCGCGATCCAACTGAGGATGTAGCGATGGGCGATGCTGCCGAGAAGCATGAAGAAGATCACGGCCGCCATGGACAGAAGCAGCAGGCGCAACAACCCGAGATCGCGATCGGGCACGACTCTGTCGACGACGATCTGCATGAACACCGGCAACGCGAGCTGGAGCGCGCTCGCGAACAGGGCGATGAGCGCGGCGGTGATGAGCCCCTTCTTGTGGCTGGTGAACAACCCCCACAGCCACGAGAAGTCGGCCCCTCCTACGGGCGCGTTCTCGAACTCCGGCGTGTATTCGTACAGAGCCGCGTATCCGCTCCACTTCTCCTCGAACTCCGCCCGCGGAAGCCGTCTCAGCCCGATGGCGGGATCGGCCAGCCGGACGTGTCTGGAGTCGACGTCGTAGAGGACGATCCAGTGGTTGGCCTCCCAGTGCACTACGGCCGGCAACGGCATCTGATCGAGGTTCCGTTTGGAAGCCTTCACCGAACGCGCCGCTAGTCCCAGCTCCTCGGCCCCCCGCGTGATCCCCTTGAGGCTGGTGCCGTCGATGCTGGTGCGGACGACCTGCCGGACGCGGGCCAGGCTCACCGGACGCCCGAAGTGCCGGCACACCATGGCGAGGCACGCGGCGCCACAGTCCATCTCGTCGACCTGCCAGAGGTGGCGGAAGCGGCGGATGCGCTTGGGCTTCTTCACGAAGCGCCCATCCCTCGTCGCGAATGGCCCTCTCCCCTCGGGGGGCGCCGCTACCGCCGCGTCGGTCTCGAAGACCACTTCGGCCTGCTCGTCACTCACCGGTGGGGGGGCCTCGGCGTCCGCGGGCAGGAGATCCTCCGCGAAGTCGAGAGGGACGTTCGCGGTCCTGTCGTAGTTGTACCGCTCCACGCGCTGCTCGAGCCGAGCGCGGAAAACCGGATGGGCATCGAGGAGTCTGTGGAACGCCTCCGGGCTGAGGCTCAGCAGCCTGCAGTCCGAGACGGCTTCCACCGTCGCCGCCCGCGGGGCGCCGGTTAGTAAGGACATCTCGCCGAAGAAGTCTCCTCTCGAGTAGTACGCGATGTCGCGGCGACCGATGTGGGCGCGCAGCCGACCCTGGTGCACCACGTACATCGGCCCGGAGGCGTCGCCCCCCCAGATGACGACCTCACCCATGGGCACCACCACGGTTTGGAGCTCGCGCAGCAACCCGGTCGTGATCTCGGGCGGGAGGTCCGCGAA
>JBKJYP010000380.1:0-2680 GCA_046715695.1 Actinomycetota bacterium
CCCTTGGTGCACTCAGTTTGGCTGCGGCGTTCTTCGTGATGGGCCGGCGTCGATCCTCGAGACGAGTAACTCGGACCGCGGGAGCTCCCGATCGAGAGGAGCTGCTCCGCTCGATAGCCGCCCTCGACCTGGCGCGGGAGACCGGCGAGATCGAGGAGCTCGAGTGGGCTCGGCGCCGCTCAGCATTGAAGGCGGATCTCGTCGATCTCGGGGAGCGTTCAGAGTGATCGTCTCGGAAGCGCTGACCGTCGCCTTCGGCCCGACGGTTGCGCTGCGCGATGTCTCCATCGAGCTTGCACCTGGAGCATGGGGCCTATTCGGACCGAACGCATCGGGGAAGTCCACCTTTCTGAGGTGCCTCGCCGGACTGCAACGTCCGATCGAAGGTCGTGTGGTGCGGTGGGGGAACGACTCGGTCCGCGTGTCGGAAGACGTGCGCCGCCGGATCGGGTGGGCGGGCCACCAGCCGGGGCTCTATCCGCGTTTGACGGTGGAGGAGAACATCCGTTTGTTCGCGGGCCTGTGCAACGGGGATCAAGAAGACGTTCCTCGACTGATGACGGACCTCGGGCTAGATGCGAAGGCCGCGGTCCCAGTCATCGAGCTCTCAGCCGGTTTCCTCCGACGTACTGCGATCGCCCGCGCTCTCGTCCATGCACCGGATCTCCTTCTGCTCGATGAACCGTTCGCCAACCTCGACGACGACGCGGCCGAGAGGGTGGTCGCGTGCATCGTTGCCTGGCACCAGGCGCGGGAAGATCGAGTATCGGTCGTGGCAACGCACGGAGCGAAACGCGTGCGGAGCTTCGCGCAGACCGGCATCGTTCTGAAGGGCGGCAGCCTGGCCGCGGTTCAGGACTACACGTCGTGAACAGACCTAGTTGGGCAGGCAAGACCCTGCTCCTCATGCACAAGGAGCTGCAGGTCGAGTGGAGAGCGCGAGACACGCTGCCGCCGATGGTTGTGTTCGCCGCTGCGGTGGTACTTCTGCTCGCGTTATCGGCTCCCGGCTCGGCTGTGGTGCAACTGGATCGGCCCCCGGTGCCGGGCACGCTGCCGGTATCGGATGTGTTGCCGGCCTTCCTCTGGATCACCGTTCTCTTCGCGGGTCTCATCGGTTTCTCCCGGGGTTTCGAAGCCGAGAGGAACAACGGGACACTTGATGTCCTGCTGCTTATCCCCGTCGACCGGTCGGCGATCTTCATGGCGAAGGCCTCTGCGAACCTCCTGTTCATCCTGGTCGTCGAGATCGTCCTCATCCCATTGGCAGCGATCTTCTTTTCGATCGATCTGGGATCGAGCTGGCCGGAGCTTGCGCTTATCGCCCTGCTTCTGGACGTGGGTTTCGTGGCGGCCGGGACCCTCTTGGCGGCAGTGGCCTCGACCACGAGGAACCGTGAGCTGATGTTGCCGATCCTTGCCCTCCCTCTTCTGGTTCCTCCCTTCCTCGCCGCCCTGGAGATGACCTCGGACGTCTTTTTGGGGGCCGGAGTGGGGACGGTCGCGGGTCGTGGCTGGTTCGTTCTCCTGATGGCCTACGATGTAGTGGTCATCACCGCGGGGGTGATGTCGTTCGAGTTCGCCCTCGAATAGCCCCATCTACCAGGGCAAAGGGCGGGGCGGACCAAGCCAAGCAGCAGGAGGGTTGCCACATCCGTCCTATCTCCATGAATATGCGCCGGATAACTGTCCTTGTCTTGCTTGCCCTGCTCGCCGTTTCTTGCGGCGGGCGAACGGTCACGTTCACGCCCTCGGCGGAGCCGGCGCCCGCCGACCGAGAGCTACTTCCGCCTCCGGTTCCGGCCAGTCCCGCGTATGTCGTTCGATTCGACCGAGCCATCGGTACCTCTGACATCGAGCAGGTCCTCTCGACCAAGGGGGTGACCGTGGTCGCCCCAGTCCGAACCAAGGTCGTGAGCGTTGCAGGGCCCTCGGGCGCTCGCACGCTGCGTGTGGGATCGGTCGAGCCGCTCGAGTACCGGGCCGTTGCGCCCGCCGAGACGCGGGACGCGGAATTCGTCTGGCGCTCTCTCCTTGCCGGTGAGGCGATCCTTACTTTCGAGGGAGCGAGCCGCTTAGACATCGGCGACGGCGACACTCTCCGGATCGCCGGCACCTCCTCGGTTCCGGTCGGAGCCTTCGCAGACAACGGGCATCCGAACGTGGCCGACGTCCTTGTCGCTCCCCATATCGGCGACGAGATCGCCATGGCTCCGGCTCGCACGATCGTCGTCGGCACGGACCAAGGGGTGTCGGTCACGAACCTTCGCTCACGGCTCCTTGCTCGTTTCCCCAAAGCTCATGTGCAGAAAGTCCAGGCGCCCGTCAATCCCAAGAAGTCCCAAGCCCCGTCTCTGCGCGGCGTCGCCGCCGCGCCCGGATCGTTAGGTCCGATGGCGTTCGAGGTCCTGCCCGGTGGTTTCATCCGTCCCGACATGGCCTGGGTTTCGGCGAACATCGCCCGGGCCCAGGTACCGATCCTCGGGGTGGTCACGTGCCACAGGCTGTTGATCCCTCAACTCGGGGCAGCGCTTTCTGAGATCGAGCAGCGGGGGCTTGGCTACAAGATCTATCAGTACGCCGGGTGTTACGTGCCCCGTTTCATCGATAGAGACCCGAAGAAGAACCTGTCGATGCACGCGTTCGGGCTCGCCTTCGACATCAACGTCGCCTCCAACGG
>JBKJYP010000381.1:0-3424 GCA_046715695.1 Actinomycetota bacterium
ACCGGCCCCCAGCGCGCCTGGTTCCTCCACCAGATCATGACGCAGGCCTTCGAGGACCTGCAGGCCGGCGAGGCGCGGGCTTCGGCCATGATCACCGCCCACGGCCGGATGGTCGGCTATCTGGAAACGGTGGCTATCGCCGACGCCATCTACGCCCATTTCGAGTCTGACCTGATCGCCACACTCCCGGAGGCGATCGGCCGCTATGTGCTGGCAACGCAGGTCGAGATCGCCGACGTGACCGACGACTTCGCTCTCATCCTGGTCGCCGGAGACGACTGGCACAACGTCCTCGAGGAGGTCGGCCCGAACGGGGCGATCGTCCATCCCACGAGTGAGATCGGTATCCCCGGGGCATATCTCTGGGTCATGCATTCAGAGAAGGAAGGCGTGCTGATGGCGCTCGACCGTGCCGGGCTCACGGAAGCCTCCGAAGAGGAGCTCGAAGCCATGCGTGTCGACGCGGGGATCGCCCGTTGGGGTCGCGACATGGACGAGCGAACGATCCCCCTGGAGGTGGGACTCGCCGAGCGCGCGATCCACTTCTCCAAGGGCTGCTACGTGGGCCAGGAAGCCATAGCCAAGATCCATCTCCGGGGGAAGCCGAACCGGTTGCTGCGGCGCGTCGAGCTGGAGGGGGAAGCGGCTTCCGGCGATCTCGTCCGCGAAGGAGATGCGGAGGTCGGGCGCGTAACGACAGTGTCTGGCCGCCGTGGTCTTGCCGTTCTGCGCCACACGGTCGAGCCGGGGGCCGAGCTTCGAACCGATCACGCCTGGGTGAAGGTGATCGCATCGGGCGGGTCGGAGGGGAAAGATTGACGGCGCACCACTACGAGGGCGATGACCTCATCGTGCGCAAGATCGAGGTCGGCACCATGGAGAACAACGTCTACCTCCTCGAATGCCCGGAGACGCATGAAGCGTTGCTCATCGACGGCTGTTTCGAGCCTGAGAAGATCCTCGCGGGTTGCGAAGGCGCGAACGTGATCGCGATCGTTCAAACGCACGGTCACGGCGATCATGTCGCCGCGCTCCCCGAGCTCGTCGAGCAGCTCGGCGTTGAGGTCTGGGCGCATCCGGGCGAGAGCTACCCAGTGAAGATCGACAGGGCTCTGGCTGAGGGTGACATCGTCGCCTTCGGCAAGCGCGAGGCCAGCGTGCTTCACACGCCGGGCCATACTCCGGGCAGCGTCTGCCTCCTCGTGGGCAAGCACCTCATCTCTGGGGACACGCTTTTCCCCGGCGGGCCCGGCAACACCTGGGGTGACAAAGCTCGTTTCGAGGAGATCATCGGTCATGTCGAGAACAAGCTCCTCGTCCTGCCGGATGACACCGCCGTGTATCCCGGACACGGCAACGACACAACGATCGGAGCGGAGAAGCCACACCTCCAAGAGTGGAAGGATCGAGCCTGGTGAGCGGACCCAAGGAGAAGAAGGACCTCGACAGAGAGTTCATCGAGCTCCTCAACGAACTACGTGTGGCCCTGCCGGGCGTTCAGGTCCTGTTCGCGTTCCTCCTGGTGGTTCCCTTCAGCCAAGGTTGGACCGAAGTCGACGGTTCAGAGACCGCGACGTACTTCATCTCACTCATCTCAACCGCGCTTGCGGCGATGTTCCTCATCGCTCCGAGTGCGCATCACCGTCTGCAGTGGCGGGAACGCGACAAGGAATGGCTGCTACAGATCGCCAATAAGCTGGCGATAATCGGAATCATCTTGCTGGCCATCGGAACCTCGAGCGCCGTGTTCTTCGTGACCCACTTCCTGTTCGGTTCGATCGCGTCGGTCGTGGGTGGCGGGTTGGCAGTTGCTTACTTGGTCCTCTGGTTCGCATTCCCGCTGTACCGCCGCTCGCGTACCTAGCGGGAAGCGGCACAATAGGAACGTGAGAAGTCAGCGACGCGCCGGAGCCCTCGCCTCAGCGGTCGCTCTCGCCTTCCTCTGGCTGGTCTCCGGCATCTTCGAGTCGGTCCCCTTCATCCCCGCGTCGGCCGCGGAGTTGATCGTCAGAGCGTCGCCCGGGGACGTGGCCACGTTCTTCATCGAGCTCCTGCAGCACTGGGCGCTGAGGTTGCTGACCATCGGCTGCCTTGGCGTGGCCGTCCTGGCGGGGGCTGAGGGCGTCCACCGGCTGGGCCCCCGCATAGCCGCCTTCGTCGCCGCCGCGATCTCGGTCATCGTCGCCGTCTTCGCCCCCGGCCAGATGGCCGCGTTGCCGGGGATCGCCGGTGTTCTGGCCACGGCCGGCGTCTTCTTTCTCACTGCGCAATCTCTGCTCGCTTCCAAGTCAACCGTGGATGCGGGCCCCGATGCCGTCGATCCCGATCGTCGAAGGATGCTTCGACTCGGTGTGGGTGGCGCCGCCGGGCTGGCCGTCGGTGGCGTGGTGGCGGGTTGGGTGGCCCGCCGGCTCGGGGGCCCCGATACCGATGTCTCGATCGCGCAGCCGGTCGCCGAAGCCTCGATCCCGACGAGAGATGCATGGCCCGACATCCCGGGGCTCACGCCCGAGATCACCAGCGTCGCCGACCACTACGTCATCGACATCAACCTCGTCCAACCTTCGGTTGAGGCCGAGGGCTGGACGCTGGCCGTCAAAGGCGCAGTCGACAAGCCGGTGACCCTCAGCTTCACCGAGTTGCAGTCGGCATATGAGGTCGTCGAGGAGTACTCGGTTCTCAGCTGCGTCAGCAACGAGGTTGGCGGCGACCTTGTCGGTCACTCAGCATGGAGGGGCGTTCGGCTTGCAGATGTCCTCTCAACCGCGGCCCCCACCTCCAACGAGGGCGATGTCGTCTTCCGCGCCGCGGATGGCTACTCGGACTCGATACCCCTCGAACTGGCGATGGATCCTTCGGTGCTCCTGGCGTTCGCTCAGAACGGAGAACCGCTGGAGCAAGGACACGGCTTCCCTTGCCGCGTTCGCATCCCCGCTATCTACGGGATGAAGAACGTCAAGTGGTTGCAGTCGATCGAAGTGGTCAAGACCGACTACATCGGATACTGGCAGAAGCGAGGTTGGTCGGACATCGCCACGGTGATGACCCAGTCGCGCATCGATGTGGTGCAGGATCCCCGCAAGGGCGGCTCTTCGTGGATCGCCGGCATCGCTTGGGCGGGGGACCGGGGGATCTCCAAGGTCGAGGTATCTACCGATGATGGATCCACATGGAACGAGGCCCGCGTTCGAGAACCGATCTCCCGCTACTCGTGGAGCCAGTGGGCATACGAATGGTCACCAACGGAGTCAGGCAAGACCACGGTCATCGCGCGCGCGACCGATGGCAAAGGCGATACCCAAACCGAGGATGAACGGGCTCCCCACCCCGCCGGCTCCACCGGCTGGCACCGGGTCAACGCCACCATCGCCTAAAACCTCGCCGACTTGATCAGAACGCGCCAATATGGCGCGTTCTGATCAAG
>JBKJYP010000382.1:0-6006 GCA_046715695.1 Actinomycetota bacterium
CTTTGGGGGGGGCCGGACGCTTGGTGCAGCTTTGCTTAGCCCTCGCGGGTTCCGGTCTCCTTGCTCGCCCACGCATCGGCAGAGGCCTGAAGGTCCTCGGCGTGAAGGTCGACGTAACCGACCTCGGCGACCGAAGCGAGCCCGGGCTCGGAGAGGTAGTAGTCAACGTATCCAGCGACGGCGGGGCTCTCTTCGGCCTTGGCCTTGTTCACATAGATGTAGAGGAACCGGGAGATCGGGTAGCTCGTGTCCGAGATCGTCTCGGGCGTTGGTGCGACGCAGCCGTCGCCACCGTCGATCTCAAGAGCTTTGACGACGCTCGTGTTCTGCGAGTAGTAGGCGTATCCAACCCAGCCCAGCGAGCTCGGGCTGCCCGACACACCTTCGATGATCACGTTGTCGTTGGCGGAGGCCTGGTAATCGGGCCTGGCCACCCACTCTTCCTCTGGGAGCTTGCGCTCCTCACCTATGGGCTCGATCACGGTCTCGACGAAGTAGTCGTAGGTCCCGGACTCTTCACCGGGGCCGGTGATGACTAGCTCAGCGTCGGGGTAGGGAGTTCCGATCCCACCAACCTCTTTCCCCAGCTTGTCGGCATCGGACCAGTTCTCGAAGCCCTCGGACTCTGGTCCCGTGAGAGCGTAGAGGTCGCCGAAGTTCAGGCATGAAACGTCATTCTCGGGTGAGGTCATGACCGTCAGGCCGTCGATCGCGACCTTGAGCTCGATGAACTCGACCCCGTTCTCCTCACAGGCCGGAACCTCTTCTTCGGTGTCGATCGACCTCGAGGCGTCGGAGATGTCGGTCTCGCCGTTGCAGAAGAGCTCGAAGCCGTCGCTGGTGCCCGGCCCGTCGACGGAGATGTTGACGCCGGTGTTCTCAGACTGGAACTTCTCGGCGACCAGGGCGGAGATGGGCTCGACGGTGGAAGAGCCGGAGATCGTCACGCTGCCGGATAGGTCGGAGTCGCCGCCACCCGTCGGTCCATCGCCGCCATCGCCGCCTCCGCAGGCGCCGGCGACAAGAGCCAGACTGAGCGTCGCCACCATGAGCCGCAGGGAGCGGGTTCGGGTTAGGGCCATCTTCGGTATTCCTCCTTAGTCAGATCCACCATTTGGTGAGGTCGGACCGAAGGTAGCAACGGGATGTGGCCTGCCGGCATCGTATTCATGAACTTCATGTGAACAGAAGCGTCAAGCACCAGGTAGTTCAGCCAAAGTTCATGTGGACAAGCCCACGCTCTTTGCTACCTTGAACTAACGATGGAAGATCTCCTCCCGCTCGAGCAGTACCTCAACCGAGAATTATCGTGGCTCGACTTCAACGAAAGGGTCCTGGCTCTGGCCGAGGACCCGCTGGCTCCACTCCTGGAGAGGGCCAAGTTCGCGGCGATCTTCGCCTCCAACCTCGATGAGTTCTACATGGTCCGGGTCGCGGGTCTCCGCTCCCAGCTCGATGCCGGACTTACGAACCGCTCCGCGGATGGGCTCACCCCCGCCGAGCAGCTCAAGGCCATATCCGAGCGCGTGGAGCCGATGGTCCGGCGCCACGCCGCTCTGTTCGTGGACGAGCTCCGGCCCGCTCTAGCGAAAGAGGGGCTGGAGATCTTCCGTTGGTCCGATCTCGAGGACCAGCAGAAGGAGAAGCTGGAGGAGGTCTTCCGCAAGAAGATCTTCCCGGTGCTCACGCCGTTAGCGGTCGATCCCGGGCACCCTTTTCCCTACATATCGAACCTGTCCCTGAACCTCGCGGTGCTGGTGCGCGATCCGTCGGACGCTTCCATCCACTTCGCACGCGTCAAGGTGCCTCCGCTGCTTCCCCGCTTCGTCAAGGTGGAAGAGACCTCGGTGATGGTCCCGATCGAGGATGTGATCGCGGCCAATCTCCAGAGGTTGTTCCGGGGGATGGATGTCGTCGAGAGCTACACGTTCCGGGTGACACGTAACGCGGATCTCGAGGTCGACGACGATGAGGCCGACGACCTGCTTCAAGCCCTCGAGCAGGAGCTCAGGAAACGGCGTTTCAGTCCGGCAGTGCGTCTCGAGATCGAGGCGTCCATGCCCGACCACCTTCTCGAGTTGTTGCGGCGAGAGCTCCAAGCCGAGGACGAGGATGTTCACAAACTCCCCGCCCCCCTCGACCTGACTGCTCTGTGGGAGATCTACGATCTGAACCGACCCGAGCTGAAGTACAAGAACCTCCAACAGAAGACACCCGCCGAACTGACCACTGCGGACGACCGTCCCTCCGACATCTTCTCGGTGATCAAGGAGCGCGACATCCTCGTTCACCATCCGTACGACTCCTTCAAGACGACCGTTCAGCACTTCATCGAGAGCGCCGCCACCGACCCCGATGTTCTGGCTATCAAGCAGACGTTGTACCGAACATCAGGTGAGAGCCCGATCGTAGATTCGCTCATCCAGGCAGCCCAGTCGGGCAAGCAGGTCGTCGTCCTGGTTGAGATCAAAGCTCGTTTCGACGAGCAGGCGAACATCGGATGGGCCAGGACGCTGGAGCGTGCTGGTTGCCATGTCGTCTATGGCCTCGTCGGACTCAAGACCCATTGCAAGCTCGCACTCGTCGTGCGTCAGGAGGGCGACAGGTTGCAGAGATATGTGCACGTAGGCACGGGCAACTACAACCCCAGCACGGCGCGTGTCTACGAGGACCTCGGCTTGCTGACCTCCGACCCACAGATCACCAACGATGTGAACGACCTCTTCAACTACCTGACCGGGTATTCGAGGCGGCCCCGATACCGCTCACTGATCGTGGCTCCGGATGGGATGAGGGAGAAGGTGATATCGCTGATCGAGCGGGAGGCCCTAGCCGCGTCGGAGGGTCAACCTGCGCGGGTCATCTTGAAGCTCAACAGCCTCGTCGACGAAGCCGTCATCGACGCTCTCTACAGCGCGTCGCAAGCCGGAGTCCAGATCGATCTGATCGTGCGCGGGATCTGCGCCCTTCGTCCCGGGGTTGTGGGCTTGAGCGAGGCGATCCGTGCCCGCAGCATCCTCGGGCGATTCCTCGAGCACTCGCGTGTTTTCTACTTCCATAACGCGGGGGATCCAGACATCTTCATCGGGAGTGCGGACATGATGCACCGCAACCTCGACCGGCGTGTCGAGGTCCTCGTTCGCCTCCGATCCCCTGAGATCATGCGTCAGATCACGTCCTTACTAGAGCTCGCACTGATGGACGACACGTCCGCGTGGGCCCTCGATAGCGAGGGGCAGTGGAAGCGTGTGGGTGCTGCCGAGGATTCTGACCCGATCGGTCTTCAAGAGGAACTGATCAAGCGATCCAGCAGCGATGCTTGAAACCGAACTGAAGCTCGCAGCCCACGCGTCATTCGTGATCAGACCGCAAGATCTCGAGCCTGCTGGGATCTTCTCTGTGGAAGAGTTGGCTCCTCAGGATCTCCGAGCGACCTATTACGACACCGCGGACCTTCGACTCGCCCGTAACGGATCGACGCTTCGCTACCGCCGTGGTGGCGATGATGACGGCTGGGACCTGAAGCTACCCGTTGATCGGGACTCCGACATCGCGATCCGCGACGAGATCCATCTCTCGGGTCCACCGGGGAAGATCCCCGACAAGATCCGAGACCTCACCATCGCGGCAGCGCGGTCTTCTTCCCTATCTGCGACCGCAACACTTCGCACCCGACGCAACCGGATGCTACTGAAGGACATAGACGGTGCCGAGGTCGCTCTCATCTGTGATGACGAAGTGTCCGTTCTCGAAGGCCGCAGGATCGTCAGCCGTTTCCGAGAGATCGAGATCGAAGCCTCCGCCGGGGTCTCCAACGAAGCTATCAAGCGCATCGGCGACGCCCTCGTCGTTGCGGGAGCGGTCGTATCGGAGCCGATCCCAAAAGTTGTCCGAGCCCTCGGCCCCCGGGCGATGGCCGGGACCGAAGCCGCCCCGGGCGATGCCCCGGGTCCCAAGGACCCCGGCTCCGCGGCGCTGACCCATGCCTTTCGGAGCTCGCTCGCACGCCTCATCGCCCACGACCCGGCGGCGCGCCTCGGAGACGCCGAAGGGGTGCATCAGATGCGGGTTGCAGCGCGGCGCTTCAGG
Organism: Actinomycetota bacterium; assembly: GCA_046715695.1. Taxonomy (GTDB): domain Bacteria; phylum Actinomycetota; class CADDZG01; order CADDZG01; family WHSQ01; genus DATLNM01. The sequence continues at coordinate 4,090 of JBKJYP010000382.1, forward strand.
AGCGACCTCAGGACGTTCGAGACGCTTCTCGATCCGGCCATCAGGGATCAGGTCGTCGAGGAGATCCGCTGGCTCGCCGAGGTTCTTGGAGAAGTCAGAGATATGGATGTGCAGATCGAGCGATTGCGAGGAAAAGGCCAAACGCCTTTGGAGCTCCTTGACCTCTTCCGACAACTCGAGGAGCAGCGGAGCGAGGCCCGCACGAAACTCATGGAGACCTTGGCGGGACGGCGTTACGTTCGTCTGCTCGATTCACTCACCGAGATCGCAGAGTCGCCTCTCACCACCACGGAGGCTTCACGTCCATGTGCGGAGGTGCTTCCAGCTTGCGTCTGGGGAACGTGGAAGAAGCTCTCGGAGATAGCCGGAGGGTGCAACCCCACATCACCGGATGAAGACCTTCACGAAGCCCGGATAAGAGCGAAACGGCTCCGTTATGCCGCCGAAGCCGTCGCTCCATCTCTTGGCTCCCTCGGCAAAGAGGCGTCGGTCGTGGCCAAAGCGGCGGCCGAGTTGCAGGACGTCCTCGGCATCCATCAGGACGCGTCCGTTTCCTGCACGATCATCGAGCGATTCCTCGAGAAGAACGATCCCGGCCCCCGAGGACAGTTCGTCGCCGGACGCCTGTTCGAGAGGCAGGTGCAAGACATGGAAGATGCCCGCGCTATGTTTCCCCAGGCATGGCAAAGACTGGATCGAAAGAAACTCCGTCGATGGATGAAGCCGGCTTGAACGGGCCGGTCATCCGGGCCGCGGGAGGCGTCGTCTGGCGGATCGCCGGCGATGGTTCGACGGTTGAGATCGCCGTGATCCACCGCCCCCGGTACGACGACTGGAGCATCCCCAAAGGCAAGCTCTCCTCCGGCGAGAGCGAGATCGAGGGGGCTATCCGAGAGGTCTTCGAGGAAACCGGATTCAGGGTTCATCTCGGGCGTCCGCTGGGTGAGGTCCGTTACATGAAGAGCTCGGGCGGATCGGTCCGACCCAAGGTGGTCCGATATTGGGCGATGCAGGCAGACGCCGGTTCGTTCAGCCCGACGCGCGAGGTCGACGAGCTCCGTTGGGTCCAGCTCGACGAGGCCTCCAAGCTCCTTACGCACGACCACGACAAGGAGCTGCTCGAGAGGTTCACTCGCGGGCCTGCTCTGATCGGGATGGTGCTCCTGGTCCGTCACGCCTCGGCAGGCTCACATGCAGACTGGGACGGCGATGATCACGCCCGGCCCTTGGACGAAAAGGGCCTTGCGCAAGCTGAAGAACTCGTTCGCCTGTTGTCGAGGTTCGAAGTGCAGGAGATCGTCTCGGCCGACTATCTACGGTGCGTGCAGACCGTCACCCCGCTCGCGGAAGCCATCGGTGTCGAGGTGAGAGAGGACACGCTGTTCTCTGAGGGCGGCTACCCGAGCAATGAAGCCCAGGCCCTCAAGACGGTGCGAGCCTTCGCTGCCTCCGGAGATACGACGGTCATCTGCAGTCAGGGTGATGTGATCCCCGGCCTCCTCGAAGCCCTGATCAAAGAGGACGACGTCGATCTGAAGTCGTCCATGCCGACGAAGAAGGCCAGCGTCTGGGCACTGAGCTTCGATGGCGACCGGCTGTTCGGGGCCGAGTACTTCCCTCCGCCACCGGTCGACCAGCCTTAGGGCAAAGAGAAAGGGCGGGAGCCGGGGGAGGTCCCGCCCTTCCTTACTGCGCTCGAACTAGGAGTCAGCTTGGGGAATCAGGCCGAGCGCGAGAGGGTTTCCTGGGGTTTGGAAGCGATCTGGTTGAGCTCGAGCCGCGCACTGGTCAGCCGAGCAGCCGAACGAGCGTTCTCCTGGGATGAATGGGCGAAGGTCGAGTCGATGGCCCGGAGAGTCTCGAGGCCCCGTTTAGGCAGTTCTCTGAGGAGCTCCGTGATGAACATGGGCTCAACGT
>JBKJYP010000383.1:0-4838 GCA_046715695.1 Actinomycetota bacterium
ACTTGATCAGAACGCGCCATATTGGCGCGTTCTGATCAAGTCGGTGTGCTAGATGAGGGCTCGGCCCCCGGAGCGGCGTGGGTCGAAGGCGGCATCGACTCGACCGTCGTCGTCCACTGATGCAACCTGCACTCCGCCGAAGTACATATGGAGCGAGTCGTAGGGGCGGGGGTTGTAGCCGAGGAGCTCTCCCGGGATGCCCGGCTCGTAACAGAGAAGCGGTCCCTCGACACGATTCTCGAGATGCACACGCGGCGCGGCGACGGCCTCCTGCAGGCCGTTGCCGTCTACGGCGATCCGAACGAGGGTCTGGGCGATCGCCATCACGATGCGGTCTGCGCCGGGGGAGCCGATCGCGACCGTCTTACCGCCCCCGCTGGCGATGGTCGGAGCCATGTTCGAGTGGCAGCGCGTGCCGGCCGGGAGGCCGTGGATCCCCATCGGGTTCAGTTCTTCCTCGCCGAGGGTGTTGTTCAGCAAGACACCGCGCACCACGAGCCCGGATCCGTAACCGTTCGATTCCGTTATGGAGCACGCGTAACCATTCGAATCTGCCGCTGAGGAATGAGTGGTTTCCGGCGACGCGCCACCGAGCGAGGCGATCGCTTCTTCGAAGGCGGCGGCGATCGCATCCGGGTCCTGGTAGTGCTCGACCCGGTAGCCGATGGCAGCGCGTTGTGCCTCAACGAGAGCGATGGCCCGGTCGACCGGAACGCGCAGGTCGACATCGTCGAGCAGTGCCAGCATGTGAGCCAGCACCGCACCTCCGACGGCAGGAGGCGGATTGGTCTCGATCTTCCAACCGAACGCATCCGTCGAAAGGGGTCGCCTCACTTCGGCCGAGTAGCTGCGCAGGTCGTCGAGGTTCAGCCAGCCCCCCTCGGACGTGATTGCTCTAACGACCGACTCTCCGATGCTGCCGCCATAGAAAGCCTCCTGCCCTTCGTGCGCGACCTCCTCCAGCGCATCGGCCAGGTCGTTCTGGATCATCGGCTTGCCTTCGGTCAGCGGGTCGCCTTCGTCATCGGTGAAAACAGTTGCGGCTTCTTCGAACTGGGACCAGATCGCTTCCCAGGTCACCGACAGGTAATAGGCCGATGTCTTGGGGAAAGGGAACCCTTCACGCGCGACCTTGATCGCATCCTCGAAGAGAGCGGCCCACTCGATACGTCCATGCCTTTCCCACGCGGTGCGAACCGCAGCGAGGATCCCGGGGACAGCGACGGATCCTCCGCCCACCCCGGTGTACATGCCGTTCGAGTACTCGAGGAAGACGCGGGTGATCCCCTGGCCGGGTTCGTCGGGAGGAGAGTGCGGCATCGTGTTGTTCCCATCGATGATCTCTACCGATCCATCGGGAGCGCGCACGGCGATGAATCCCGAGCCCGCGAGAGATGCGAAGAATGGTTCGGCGACCCAGGCCATGATCGCTGCTGCGAGACACGCATCTACAGCGTTGCCGCCGGCACGTGCTACGTTCGCCCCCGCGTGCGCGGATAGCTTGTTGCCGGCAGCTACCGCCAGTCGCGGATCCATCCGCTCAAACTAGCCCGTCTAGGATGCCGTCGTGTCAGACGACATCGGATATGAGTTAGAAGGAGAGACCACCTCCGAGCTGTCTGCCGGAGAATTGATGGTCAGGATCCGCCGAGCCGACTTGTGGCCCGAGTGGCAACCAGAGATCATCGAGACCGACGGTCCCGAGCTCGTCGGCCCGGGTGATGTCGTTACCGGCCGTGCGCGCATGCTGGGCTTCGGCGTCTACGGCCACAGCACCACGGTCGGCGTAGGTCCCGATCATCTCGAAGAGGATGTTCTCGTGGGCGTTCGCATGCGGGTGCGTTACGAGGTCGCGGAGGATGGTGCTGCGGGCAGGGTCAGACACAGGTTGCATCTGTACCCATTGGAGGGACCTGCCGGGAGAGCCTTGGGGGTGTTGCTGCGGTGGCGCCTGAAACGGATGCAGAAGCTCGCGCTGAAGAATCTCGCTCAGCCTGTGGAGCCGTCTCCTTGAACCATCGCGGCCATCGATTCCATGAGGTCTCTCAAGGAAACGATCCCAACCGGCTCCTCCATCTCCATAACCAGGAGGTGACGGAACCCACCATCGGTCATGACCTTGACCGCATCGAGCAGCTCCCACCCGGGTGCTCCGCTGATCACGCCGCGGGTCATCACCTCGCTGACGGTCATCGAATCCGGATCGGAATCAGTGGCGAGCGAACGAAGGATGTCCCGCTCCGTGATGATCCCGGCTACCTTCTCGTTCTCCATCACGACGGCGCAGCCGACCGCGCGCTCGTTCATCACTTTGCACGCACGACGCAACGTGTGAGACGGGTCCACGGTCAGCAGGTGCCTCACGGCGACATCGCGAAGAAGTTTCATACGTGGGAGTCATCTTGGTGCATAGCCCAGCGGGGGGCAACTTGATCTTCGGGGCCCACGTCCCGGGGGAGGAGCCCCTCGCCGAAGCCGCCTCGATCGGGGCCGGCTGCCTCCAGATGTTCCTGGGAGACCCCCAGTCCTGGAAGGAGCCCCCGCCCAGGGCAGATCTCGACGAGCTCAAGGCCTCCCAGGTCCCCATCTACATCCACGCCCCCTATCTGATCAACGTCGCATCCCCTAACAACCGGATCCGTATCCCCTCTCGCAAGATCCTGGCTTTCACCCTGAAAGGGGCGGCGGCGATCGGAGCTGCCGGGGTCATCGTCCATGCCGGACATGCCGACGACGGGATCGAACACGGCTTCCGCCGGTGGTGGAAGGTCTTCGAGGAGCTCGAGTCCGAGGTCCCGGTCCTGATCGAGAACACGGCCGGCGGCAACAACGCGATGGGCCGTCGAGTAGAGGACCTGGCGAAGCTCTGGGAGATGATCGGTGAGTTCGAGCCGGGCTTCTGTTTCGACACCTGTCATGCCCACGCCGCGGGAGAAGATCTCGGCGACGTCATCGAGCGCGTGCTGAAGGCGACGGGCCGGATCGACCTGATGCACGCGAACAGCTCGCGGGATGCAGCCGGGAGTGGTGCCGACCGTCACGCGAACTTCGACGCCGGCAAGATGGACGTCGAGACGATCGTAGCGATGGTCAAAGCATCGAAAGCGAAGGCGGCCATCTGCGAGACCCCTTGGGCGGGCCTCGCAGATGACCTGAAACTTCTTAAAGCGGCTTCTCCGATTTAGCCGGAAGCTTCGTGATCCTTGACCTGTGACACGGCTGCCCCGCACCTCGTGCCGTCCTGCTCGTCTCGCGGCACGAACGCTCGGTACAAGCCGTTGCGGTTGGGCAGCTCCGTAGAGTAAGTGCCCGTCTTCTTGGTCGTTACTGTCTTGATGGTCACGAAATTGTTTCCGTTGAAACGCTGAAGGTTGACGCGGCCTTTGAGGCACTCAGATCGGAGCGCGGCGATCCGGCCTCGGGCCAGTAGCCGGCCCCCACCGAGCAACGTCAGCTTGACGAACCTGTTGGTAGGCCCGGCGCCCCGCATCCCGACACCGAATGAGCTGATGTTCGAATTGACCCCGGGGCTTCCCCCCCCGTCGAACGGAAGCACTGTCCAGTAATAGATGCCCTTGCGGAGCCGACTGGTTGGTGCCCACTCGTTCATCACCGTGCGTACCGAGCGAACGACGTTGTCGAAGAACGGGTCGGTGGCCACGATCCACTGGTACGACTCCGCACGGGGCGCCGTGGTCCACTGGAACAAGGGGGTGGACTCGAGCCTGATGCCGAGCTTGGGATGAAGGAGCGTGGGCGCGAACGGGATGATGCTGAACAATCGGGCCCTGCTCCAGGCTCGAGCGTTACCCCCAGCGTCGATGCCACGAACCCTCCAGGAATATGTACCGAGCTTCAGACCCTCCGCCGGGGTGAAGGCCGTGACCTCTGTCGAGGCTTGGATGACCTTGTTCGCTTCGGAGACGTTCTTGTCCGCATTGCTGAAGACCTCGATCTCGTAGCTTGCCGCGTAGGGCTGCGGAGCCCAGGTGAACACAGGCAGTCCCGTGATCAAGGACCGGGGGAAGGGGGACGTCAGCGTGACCGGCGGGGACGCTTTCATGAGGAATCGTCCTTCGCGCAGACTTAGCTCTTCGGGGCACACGTTCGAACGCGGACAGCTGAACGTGAGCTCGTTCCCGATGAAATCGATGGCCTGGACCCTCCAGTAGAGCGGTCCTTCCGGATACGTGATGTCGAATGGCGTGTACGTCGTTTGCTCGACGATTCGGTCGTCGATGATGTCCGAGAAGTCGATCTTGGTGGAGACTTGGATGTGATACTCCTTCGCCTCATCTTGAGCGCCGAAACCATCGGGCCCGAGATTGGTGGTGAGGTAATCCTCCCAGGTGAAGGTCACCTGGTTATCGACGCGGTCGCTGTCATCGGGAGTGAGGAGCTTCACCGGGATCGACCTCTTCCGGAAGGACTGAGCCTGGGGGAACACCGTGTTATCGAAAGGTCCGCAGAGGCCCTCGCCGTTGCAGGGCCTGACGAACCAGTAATAAGACTGACCGGCCTGGTTATCAAGGAGCGAACTGATGGTCAGGTAACGATTGAAGCTCGTCAGGACCGCGCAGTCATCTCGCTCTTCGGCTGTCACCCAGGGACAGTTCTTTCCTGTGGACGGGTCGACGATGTTCGTGAAGTCGGGATCAACTGCCATGTAGAGGAGGTATTTCTTGGCTCCCGGCAGGTAGTCCCACTCCAGAACTGGCGTCTGGGTGCATTCGCCTGACCCGTTCGTGTGGCAGTCCCTGAGAGGGCTGTAGGTGACGGGCTCCTCGATATCGCCCGGTCCCGGATCTGGCCGGGCGAGCAGGTTGAAGAGCCGGGGC